>CALDSY010000255.1 GCA_937924355.1 uncultured Caulobacterales bacterium | reverse complement strand
TTATCGACGATATAAGAAATTATGTCTCAATCAAAAACGACTATCGTCACCGGTGCCAATACGGGGCTGGGATTTGAAACCGCCAAAGGTCTCGCCAAGGCCGGGCACAAAGTTTATCTGGCTTGCCGTTCTGAGGACAAGGCACGGGCGGCTGTGGCCAAAATCCGGCGCGCGCACAAAGACGCGGATCTGAATTTCCTCAAAATGGATCTTCTGGACCGACCCGGTATCAAAGCGGCGGCTGAACAGTTCTCTGCGGAAAACGAACGCCTGGATATTCTAGTCAATAATGCCGGTGTCATGGGGCCGCCTCATACGATCACTCAAAACGGATTGGAATTGCAGCTCGATGCCAATCATATGGGCCATTTCTATCTGACGTTCCTGCTATTGGATCGCCTTGACCAAAAAGACGAGACCCGTGTGGTCAATATCTCGTCTCTGGCGGGAAAGAGGCCCGATGCGGATATTTATTTCGACAATATCAATTTCGAAAACGGCGCTTATGAGAGCGGTCGAGAGTTTATGGGCCTCAAAGGCATGGCGGCTTACAGTCAGAGCAAATTTGCCAATCTGCTGTTTACGCTGGAACTAAAGGACCGTCTCGAAGCGGCCGGGAAGAATATCAAATCCATCGCCGCCCATCCCGGCGCGTCCAATACCGACCTCAAGCGCAATATGAAAAAACATCTGCAAATCCTCGCGCCGATTATTGGACGGTTTATGAATATCTCCAAGCCGGAGCAGGGGGCAGAGTCCTTTATGATGGCCGCGCTTGATCCGAATGTTCGGGCGGGAGAGTTTTACGGGCCTACTGATAACGGCGAATATAATGGACCTGCTGGCTTGGTCCCATTGCCGGAGAACGCGCGCGACAAAGCCCTGGCCAAACGGTTTTGGGAATTTTCAGAAGATCATTTGGGGATCAAGTTTCGGATTTAATCTTTAAACCCCAATCGCGCCCAATACCAAATACAGCACGACCGTTATCGTTCCTCCTATCAAAGCATAGGGGAGCTGCGTTCGGATATGATCGATATGGTCACTGGCGCTGGCCATGGAGGAGATGACCGACGTATCTGATGTGGGCGAGCAGTGGTCGCCGAAAATCCCGCCGCCCAGAACCGCAGCGATGGCCAGGCTGACATTAGTATCCATGCCGAGTGCGACCGGAACGGCGATAGGGATCATTATCGAAAATGTGCCCCAGCTTGTACCCGTGCTAAAAGCGATAAAGCATGAAACGAGAAATATCAAAGCAGGGACAAACGCCGCAGAGAGATAGCTTTTTGACACGTCCGCAACATAGGCTCCGGTTCCCAGATCTTCGCTCATAGTTCCGATGGCAAAGGCTAAGACCATAAGAATGGCAAGGGGCAACATAGCGGCCATGCCTTTCATAAATGTCTCAAGACTTTCCCGAATTTTCATAGTTCCGGAAAACTTATACATGATGATGGCGAGCAGGCTGGCAAAGACGCTGGCATAGAGGATGGAAGAGCCGCCGGAGCCCGATTGTACCGCTTTCAACACGCTGCCGTTGGCATTTTCCCAACCGGTCATGATTAAAAATGTCGGCACCAGGATGACCATGGTGAAAATCGGCAGGATCATATTGCGGGCTCTGGGCGTAACGCCGTCTTTTATGGGCATTTCCAGCGCTTCGTCGCCGACCATGGGTTTGGCGCCGTCGCGAATGAGCTTACCTGTCGTTGCCGCGCGGATTTCCGCCGTTTTCATTTCGCCAATATCCCGGCCGCTCAAAATAATCATCAACAGGATGAATAGCACCAGCATGGGGTAGAAATTAAAAGCTGTTGCCCTGAGCAGGTGTCCAAACTCACCGGATAGCCCGACCAGGCCCAGCAGGCCCACAATATGCGCCCCCCAGGCATTAAAGGGTAAAAGAATACAAGACGGCGAAGAGGTGCCATCGGCAATATAGGCCAGCTTCTCCCTTGGAATTTGCAGACGATCAAAGACGGGCCTGTAAAGCGTGCCCACCGTCAGGATGGAAATATTGCTTTCGATAAACAGGAAAATGCCTGTGAAAAAGGCGAGAATTTCGACCTTCTTCCGTTGACCGCTGGAGCTGGCTTTTGCCGTTTCCTTTTCCAGATAGGACAGAATCCGTTCCACAAACCCCTGAACCCCGCCCGAACGTTGGGTCAGGGCAATGAGGCCCCCGATAACAAGGGTAAAGATAATGATTTTGGTTTGATAGTTACTGCTCGCAAACACATTGACGATTTTTTCTATGGAATCCAGCGTGCCCTGCCAAATGGATTGGAGAGCATAGGAAAAACTAAAAGGCGTCTCCGCCCCAATGGACTGAAAGGTCGCATTCGGATCTGTGGTTTCCCGCAGGTTCTGAAGTTCGGGCCAGCGTGTCTCCAGTTCAGGGGCGACCTGTTCAAACCAGATTTGCCGGTAAGCCAGCATGACATAACCAAGCCAGATACCACTGGCTAAAGCCAGAAAAACCTGCCGCGTCCAAATGGCCAGTATGATGGCCAGAACGGGGGGCAAAATAGAGAAAAAACCAAGAGAAAAAAGATCAGCTGCTGTCATATAATGTGCTTAACCGAGAAACATGTCTCTGCCTAGTCAGGTCGTACGCGCCCATAATAAAACATCTGAGTCAGGATACGGGCGATATAGTAAAACCAGAAGGCCAGCCAGATTTTCGTCGGGCCGAGGCTTTCCGGTAGAGCGAAATGAACGACGAGGTAAAGCAGTAGTGCTGCAATGCCGGCATTTCGCATTTCTTTGGTGCGGGTCGTGCCGATGAATATGCCGTCCATCTGATAGGCCCCCGCGCCGATGAGTGGAACGGCCGCGCAAAAGGGAAGATAGGTTTTGGCCATGGCTCGTATCTCGGCGTCTTTTGTCAGGATCTCTATGCCCCAGCCACCCAGCAAATAGATCAGAGCGGACATAATAAGACCAAACAGAAACGCAAACTCTGTCGTTAACCGGACGGCCCGGTCAAACCGGGCGCGGTCCGACGCCCCGTAAGCCGCCCCGACGCGGGCCTCGGCTGTATTGGCAAAACCATCGAGCACAAAAGCCGACAATGTGATGAGCTGTAAGTGGATATGATGGGCGGCTAGAAACGTATCGCTCTGCATAGCGGCGGCATTGGAGAAAAAGGCAAAGGCAAAAGTGAGCGCTGCCGTACGGATGAAAATATTGGTATTGGCTTCGCCCAGTGTTGTGAGGGCTTTGACGCTAAATAGATTGGCGCGGTTAAACAGTGATCGGTTTAACCCGCCGCGTTGTTTGATCACTTTTAGCGCCAGAACAATGCCGGTGAATAATCCCACCCATTCGGCGATCGCCGTCGCAATGCCGACACCAAACAACTCAAGCCCAAAGTAGCCGACCATCAGAAAAGAGAGCACAATATTCAGCCCGTTAAAGACGAGCTGCATGATCAGCGCATATCCGGCCCGGCCGAGCCCGATAAACCAGCCCATAATCGCAATGAGACCCAGATAGGCAGGCAGACCCCAGAGCCGGGCCCGGATATAGACCTGCCCGTCCGCTTCGACCAATGGGTCGGCCTGATAGAAATGGAATGCAAGTCCCAGAATGAGGACCTGCGATGCCAGAACGACGAGCCCGATAAAAATGCCAAGAGGCACAGCGCGAAAGAGATGAGACTGTATGGCGCTTTCATCTTCGGCCCCTGCCGCCTGTGCGGACAGTCCCGCCGTCGTCATGCGCAGAAAACCAAAGCCCCAATAGATAAAGCCGTAAATAGCGGCCCCGGCGCCCATGCCGGCCATGGCCGAAGCGGCGGCAAAGCGGCCAATCACAAAAGTATCGACGATGCCTGCCAGGCCTATAGCCGCATTGGCCAGAATGACCGGCCAGCTCTGGGCAAAGACCTGACGGCGGGTCAGGACGGTGCTCATTTTCCTTTTGAATCGGCGGTGAGGTAATTTCCCATCAAAGTGGCGATGGGCTTGTCCATATCATCCTGCCAGGCCTCGACCCGGACATTCGCCACGCGAGAGCCTTGCCGCACGATAGAGGCGCGGGCGAATGTATCTTGCGGTTTACCGCTCCGCAGATAGCCCACATTCAAACCAATGGGCTTGGGGACTTTGGTGTAATCCCCCGAGAACATGAGCCCGGCAATGGCCGAGACTTCCATAAAGCCGCCAATCACACCGCCGTGCAGGGCCGGTAAGAACGGATTGCCGATATTGCTGTCTTTGTAACGCATAACCATGGTCAATTCGCTGTCCATGACAATGGGTTCCACACCGATAAACCCGGCATAAGGAATTTTTGCCAGTATGTGCTCAAGTTCCGCCTTGGTCATGTTTTGACCTCTTTGGCGGGCCTTGCGCGGGTGATCATAAACGTCGCCTGGCACATAGCGACCGGATCATTAAGGTCACCATCATGGGCAATGGCCCTGACAAAGGCAATGTGATGGGTGGTCTTGTAACAGGTCGCAGTCCCGATCACCGTTTCACCGGGCGTGGCGGGACGCATATAATCGATCGACAAATCCAGCGTGGCGACATTGGCGATATTAATGTCATTGGCTTCGCTGACGATGGCTGCCGTCGCGGCCAGGCCGCTCACCTGATCCAATAATGTGGTAATGGCGCCGCCATGAATGACGCGGGTGGCCGGATCTCCAATAATCTGGGTGGAGTAGGGCAGGGCGAATGTGGCCTTGCCCACGTCGACGGAAACAAATTTAATGCCGAGCGCTTTGCCTTGCGGTATCCCTTCCACAAAGGCCGGGGCAAGAGCCCACATTTTCTCCATTACATCCCCAGTCATAGGCCGTTGGTGACATGGTTTCTAAAAAGGTGCAAGCGGGTCTAAAGTGAAATTTTCATGTATCGTGAGCAACCCATGGGATTTTCGTAATAGCGGGGGATATCCGTAAAACCGAGCTTCTCATAAATCCGGTTGGCGTGGGTCAGACCAGGATCTGTATCCAGATACATGTCTTGATAGCCGCGCCTGCGCGACTCTTCCATGGCCGCCACGGTTAGCCGTTCGCCCAGATTATGTCCCCGGCCTTCCGGTCTGGCATAAAGCCGCTTGAGTTCGCTAATGCCGGGCTTGAAGTTTTTAACGCCGCAGGCCGCCACGGGCTGTGCGTCGATCTTGGCTAATAAGAGAAAATCATAGACAGCGGGAAAGGTGGAGAATTCTGCTTCCGTGCCCTGAAAGTCTAGGGGCTGACATAAAAAATCCTCGATAAATTCCAGATATTCCAGAAAGATGGATTTGACGGCAGCAATCTCTGCGGGCGTTTCCGCCAGTCCGATATTGAGCTTTGTTGTCGCCATAACGGGCACATAAATGAGACAATAGTGATCCGGCAAGCCTTATGATTCGAAAAACATCATATGGAACATGCAAAAAACAAAAACCTGAAACGGTACGTAACGACGGAAGGCAATCAGCTGGATGTCGATCTGGGCACGGTCGCAGCGATTGAGGCCTTTGGGAAATATACACGCCTTTATCTGCCGGGCTGTAAAGTCTTGATCAAGGATGTAGAGCACGCCCAGGTCTTGAGGGATTTCGCGGCCGTTTAAACGCCGGCTGCGGCTTCTAGGCGATCGACCAAAGATCCTGTGACGGCGCCGGTTTCCGGTAAGCCATTGGCCCGCTCAAAGGCTTTGACAGCTGTGCGGGTCTTGGGTCCCATATCGCCGTCGGCCACGCCAACATCATACCCCAATTGCCCCAATAGGGATTGGGCGTCCCTTACCAGGTCGGACGTTGGGGAGAAGTTTTGCATGCTTGGCATGGACCAGGGGACCTCGCGGAAAATTCCATTGGCCGCTTCGTCGATGGCGACGGGCTTGAACTCGGCCAAACGGGCTTCCGCCTGTTTCAATTGCTCCGGGCTCAATTGTCCTTTCAAAGTCTCAAGCTGATTACCGGCAAACTGGTCGCCTTGCGCGGCCGCCACGCTAAACCAAAAATAAGACGAAACTATATCTGTCGGAATTTCAGGGGTCGATCCCATGAGAATGCCCAGATTATACTGGCTGTCGACAACGCCGCGTTCACCGGCCTTCTCAAACCAAGACATGGCCGTAGTAAGATTACGCTCAACGCCGCCCCGGCCCTCGGCATAATACAGCCCCAGATCATGCATGGCGATCCGATTACCCGCGCGCGCTGCGCGTTCTGTCAGTTCCCGGGCTAAATCCGGATCTGCCGTGACGCCAATGCCGGCTTCATAAAGTTTAGCCAGGCGGTATTGGGCCGCGGGTTGATTTTGATTGGCGGCTTTGCGGACATACTCCAGGCCCTTCTTGGTCTGGCCCGCATCCAGATAGGATATGCCTAATTGGAACTGGGCCGTGGCATTGCCGCTATCTGCCGCCTCGGTCAAAGTTTGATTGCCTTTAAAGGCCACCGTTTCGGGCGGCGGCGTCGTATTATCCTGATAGGTGCCGATCGGTTCGGAAACACTGATCTGGCTTCCCGGTGTCCCGGCCGGCATGACGGGCATGGTTCCGGCCGTATTTATGGGCTGGCCCGCCGGGGCATTGGCGACCGGGTTTTGCTGCGGAGTTTCAGATCCCCCGCCTGTCAGTCCGCGTAGGCCAAGATATCCGATTGTAGCAACGGCCAGCGCAAGACCGGCGACTTTGAGGTTGCGCGGCGTGATCGGCAGATTAGACAGCGCACTGCTATCTAAAAGTTTCTTGCCGCTTTTCTTGCGTTTGCTCTTTTCTCTTATGCCAGTGACGTGCCCAGGTCGTGATAGGCCTTCTTCAGAGCCGCCTTCGCTATAACCGGGGTTTTCATAGGGAAGCTCGTCATCGACAATGCTGGGATTAAATTCGACAGGTGGTGTGGAATCAGCAGCTTCCGGAGCTGTATCCATATAGGGGTTCGCGGCTGGCTGCGAGGCATAGGCGTAAGCTGCCGATTGATAGGTCGTGTGCTGCGCCGTTTGTGCGGCCTGTGCTGGATCCACATATTGATGCTGAGGGGCCATCGTGGCCTGAGGCGGTTGCGGCTGATATTCTTGCGGCGGCGATACCTCGCTACCGGCGTCTGTAAATTGCGCCGGCGGGAGCGGGGGCGGAGTCGTTGTCGCCGCGGGGGCATAGGCTTGCGGCTGATAGTCATAGGCCGGTTGAGGATCGAAAACGGCCGGCTGCGGCGTCATAGGCTCAGGCGTCGCGACCGGTGCATCTTGAAATACAAAGCTGTCATCTGCCTCGTCCGCCTCTAAAACCGGGGCGAAGGCGTCTTGGACTGGCGCGACTGGATTTTGAAATGCCGGGTCTTGGGAGTCCGGCGCCTGCGCGAAAGCTGCTTCCGGCGATGCTGGGGGGATCATGGGCGGCGGCGCGACGACCACTTCGGATGGCTGTGTTAAGCCAAATTCGAGACTATCGATCCGGGCCGCCAGTTTGGAAATGGAACGGTCGATGTAATTGCTTTGATTTTTCTGGCTGTCCTCAATGCTCTCCATACGTCTTGAGAGATCGGTTTTCTGTTGATCAAAATCTTCTTTCGTGCGGGCGGCGATGGATTCGATGCGTTCGCGCAGCGAAGCGTTTTGGGATTCAAGCTTGCTTTGGAAGGTTTCGGCAGTCCCAACAACTTCGTCCCCGACTTTGCGAATGGCCTCTGCGGCAGAGTTTTCGATCAACGCGATCCGATCATAGGATTGGGTGACCTGCTCAGAGAGCTCTGTGATTTTAGCCGCATTTTCTTTGGTCTCGCCTTCTTGATTGCGAAAGCGCGCATCTATGACACGCGCTAAGTCGGCCAGATGTTTGTTGACTTTGGACAGGGCTCGGGCTTGTGCCATTTCCGTATCAGCCAGGCGTTGCTCGCTGCGTTCGATGGCCGCTTCGACGCCGCTGACGGTCGGGTTTTCCAGAGCCGAGCGGAGATCGGACGCGATATCCCGCTTGGTATTGTCGATGGATTTGGTCAGGTGCGTGGCCAGTTGATCGACCCGCTCCGAGAGTTCCGCATGGTCAACCTTTTGGTGAGACTTGATCTGTTTTTCCAAAGCCGAGATGGCTGTTTCCAGAGCCTTGACGCTTTTGCGGGTATTCGTATCGGCCGTTTTTAGCCGTGATACGATAGAATCGACATGATCCCGTAAGGACGCGACGGTTTCCCGTTTGGTTGCCGTTTTCCTGGATCCGCTCGACGTTTTAGCCGAAGATTCCGTTGTCGATTTTGTCTGACGTTTGCTCATAAATTGACAAGCCTGCCGCTACCCTCTTGCAGCCATACCATCAGGCACAGCTTTACTTCTCTATAGATAGACCGCGATTGTGGTTAATGCCGGGTTAAAAAGGTTAACAAAAGTGGCGAAAAAGCTGCAGACGTTCACTTGACGTTAACGTCAACGTTATATAGACGACGCATCATGTCACTCAATGGGGAAAATCTGTCGTCTGATAGGACCTGGTCGATCCGGGAATTTTCAGACCTATTTGAGATAACCCCTAGAGCTGTAAGATTTTACGAAGATAAAGGGTTAATCACGCCTGACCGCGAATCCGGGACCCGGATTTTTGGTTCGGCCGATCATACTCGGATGACCTCCATTCTCCGGGCCAAACGCCTGGGGTTCACTCTGGACGACATCAAAGTGGTTCTGGATGTAACCGATGGACGAATTACGGACCGGGCAGAAATTGCTCAGCGTAATGCCAATTTCAAAAAAGTCATAAAATCACTCAATCGTCGCAAGACGGATATTGATATTCTCACCCGTGATATGAGCGAACTTTGCCGGATCATGGATGAACAACTCGCAAATACGGATGAAAATACTGAGGTTGTGGAGCTGGCCAATGCTTACGACGCCGCCTTTCAGGATTATTTCTCCGATGACCATCAACCTATTGGAAATTAAGGGAAAAACGCTATGCCACGTTATGATGCCCCCCTCAAAGATATGAGCTTTGTTCTGAACGAAGTTCTCAATGTCTCTCAACTCACCGATTATGAAAAATTTGCTGAAGCGGATGCTGATATTCTCTCCGCCATTCTCGAAGAGGGCGGCAAGTTCAGCCGCGAAGTCCTCGCGCCGCTTAATATTGTGGGCGACCACGAAGGCTGTGTCCGCCACGATGATGGATCCGTCACGACACCGACCGGGTTTAAAGAAGCCTATGCGCAAATGGTCGAGAACGGCTATATGGGCATGTCACAACCGGCCGAATATGGCGGCATGGGCATGCCGGGTCTCTGGCATTTGGCCGCCGGCGAAATGCAATCGGCTGCTAATATGGCCTTTGCTATGTATCCGGGCCTGACCAACGGCGCCATCAAAGCCATCAAAATTGGCGGCAGCGACGAGCAAAAGCACACATTCCTGCCTAAGATGATCGCCGGAACCTGGACAGGGACTATGAACCTGACCGAACCCCACTGCGGGACGGATTTGGGCCTTCTGAAAACCAAAGCCGTTCCAAACGCCGACGGGTCTTATAAAATCACAGGCCAGAAGATCTTTATCTCTGCCGGTGAGCACGACATGGCCGAAAACATTATTCACCTTGTCTTGGCCCGCGTCGAAGGCGCGCCTGCCGGAGTTAAAGGTATTTCGCTCTTTATCGTGCCGAAATTTAAGCTCGACGCCGACGGCAACCCAGGCGGTGCCAATGGCGTATCTTGCGGCTCCATCGAAGAGAAAATGGGCATTCACGGCAATTCCACCTGCGTCATGAATTATGACGACGCCGAAGGTTATATGATCGGTGAAGAGAATAAGGGCCTCAAAGTCATGTTCGTCATGATGAACCGCGCCCGTCTCGATGTGGGCATGCAAGGCCTAGCCCAATC
>CALDSY010000254.1 GCA_937924355.1 uncultured Caulobacterales bacterium | reverse complement strand
ATCAATCTGATCATAGGCTTTAAAATCACCGAAATACTTGGTGATCGCCGCCGTCAGTGTGGTCTTGCCATGGTCAACGTGACCAATCGTGCCGATGTTCGCGTGTGGCTTATTACGCTCAAACTTCTCTTTAGCCATTTTACAACTCTTTCAAGTTATGAACCCCGTAAGTGAGGTCGGTTTACGTTATGATCCCTAAAGCCTGCTGGCCATCTGGATCGTTACACCCGGAGGTAAGTCCGGAATTTTGGAGCGGGCGGCGAGAATCGAACTCGCGTCATCAGCTTGGAAGGCTGAGGTCTTACCACTACACAACGCCCGCATTTCACAATTTTTGTTGTCAGGTCTCAAAAGTGGTGGAGGGGGTTGGATTCGAACCAACGTACACTAAGTGACCAGATTTACAGTCTGGCGCCTTTAACCACTCGGCCACCCCTCCTCTCTTTTTAAAAACCAGCTTTAAAAATTAATGCTGCCTCCAACAAAAAACGCTCTGTCAAGCAGGCCGCTATGCTGTATAGCGGCGACATCAACAGAGACTGTTCAGTAAAATTTGAGGCTATATAGAGATGTCCAGCGAAAGGCGCAATAGGCGATTTACTAAAAAAGCGCCTAAAAACAACGAAAAAACGGGGGAAAAACCCGCGAGGCACCGCCGATCCACAGGAGTCAGGGCTCATAACGTGGTTGGGAAGCCAAAAAAGCCCAGTGATTCCAAAAACAAGGGTTCCAACAAGCGCGGGGGAAAAGGCCGCGAAGGCGGAGCCGGCTGGATTTGGGGGTTTCACGCTGCCAATGCCGCTTTATCCAACCCAAAAAGGACAATCCACGACATCTATGTCACTGAAAACGCTAGAGAAAGGCTTAGCATTCCAGGCAAACCGCCTTTCCCAAAGCTAGCCCTCCCATCTGAAATTGATCGGTTACTACCGCGCGGGGCCTCTCATCAGGGCGTCGCCCTGCGCTGCGCGCCTCTGGAATGGCCGGATATTTCCGATATCGCTTTCGAGGCGCCCGATGACGGGCTAATCATCGTTCTCGATCAAATTACCGATCCGCATAATGTGGGCGCTATGTTGCGTCTGGCCTCCGCCTTTGGGGCAAATGCCCTGGTCATACAGGACCGACACGCCCCGCCACTGGCCGGCGCGCTGGCCAAAGTGGCCACAGGCTGTCTGGAAACCGTCCCCGTCTGTCAGGTCACCAATATCGGGAATACGCTGCAGGATCTGGCCAAAACCGGCTGGTTTATCACAGGCCTGGCCGGAGAAACGGATCTGGATCTGGCCGATGCCGTTAGAGGTGAAAGCAAGAAGGTCATCGTCATGGGTGCAGAAGGCGCAGGCCTGCGGCCCAGAGTACGGGATTGCTGTGATCAGCTGGCCCGTATTCCTATGCATTCATATTTGCATGGGGAAAAAGCCTTGCCCGGACAAGCCGAAAGCCTCAATGTAGCCACAGCAGCGGCCATCGCCCTCTATGAGGTTCGCCGGAAAGAAAAATAAGGGGAAATGAGTGGCTTATAATTTCAAAGACGCCGTCGCCGTTGTCACCGGTGCGGGCAGTGGCATTGGCCGCGCCTTGGCGCTGGAGCTGGCCGATCGCGGTGCTCATCTCGCGCTCTCTGATATCAATGAGGTGGGCCTGAGTGAAACCGCCCACATGATTGGCGACACCGTCAAACTTCGCCAAGACCGAATTGATGTCACCAACCGCGAGGCGGTTTTCGCCTATGCCACTGATATTAAAGAAGAATTTGGCAAAGTTAATCTGGTGTTCAACAATGCCGGCGCGGCGCTGAACGGACGTTTTGATGAGACGGATTTGGACGATTTCGACTGGCAAATGAATGTGAATTTCAACGGCGTTTTAAACGGCACCAAAGCGTTTTTACCCATTTTGGAAGATGCCGATTGGGGGCATATTACCAATATCTCTTCCATCTTTGGGATTATCGCCGCGCCGGGCAATTCGGCCTATAATGCCAGTAAGTTTGCCGTGCGCGGCATGACCGAGTGCTTGCGGATAGAGCTCAAACAATCCGGTAGCAAGGTCAGCTGTTCCACGGTCAATCCCGGCGGCGTGAAGACCAATGTGGTTCGCAATGCCCGGTCCGCCCGCGGAAATACGTTTATGGGCGGAAAAACCCATGACGAAATGATTCAGGGCTTTGATGAACTGGCGAAAACGACTCCCGAAAAAGCCGCCAAAATCATTGTCGACGGCACAGCCCGCAATAAAAAGCGCATTTTGGTGGGCACGGACGCCAAAATTATTGACAAAATTCAACGGTTATTCCCAACCAGCTATTTCCCGATCATGCAAAAGACATTCGGATGGGGGAAGGATCTGATGGATGAGTAGCGACCTTTTGGCAAATTTGGGCCTCTACCCTGGCAATAGTGCGCTGGTCCTGCTGGCTTGCCTGTTTCTGCTTTGGCTGATTTCACTGAAAATCAAAGATGCGAGCATAATTGACATTTTTTGGGGCATGGGTTTTGTAATTGTCGCCCTTGTTTGTTTTTACATGGTGCCAGGTAAGACAGGATATCAAAAGCTCCTTATGGCCCTGCCTGTCATTTGGGGGCTGCGCCTTTCGCTCTATTTGGCCCGGCGTAATCTTGGCCACGGGCAGGATCCTCGATACACGGCCATGCAAAAGCGCGCGGAAAAGCAAGGGTTATCGGAAGCGCGCTGGCGCCAACGGGCCTTTTTCAGCATTTTCCTAGGTCAGGGTCTCCTTATCCTTCTGGTCTCTGCGCCGGTCTGGGTCGGCATGGCGCAAAGCTATTATGCCGGGCATAATTCGGTGGCCATTATCACAACCATCGGTCCGCTAGCGCTTTTGGGGACATGCGTTTGGTTGATCGGCTTTTTGTTCGAAGCCATTGGCGACTGGCAGCTCAAGCGTTTCCTCAAGAAAAACAAGGATTATGACGGCCCCTATGAGGACAAGCCGGTCCTGTCCTCCGGCCTGTGGAAATATACCCGCCACCCCAATTATTTTGGCGATGCGCTCATGTGGTGGGGAATCTTCCTCGTGGCCTGTCAGGCTCCCATGGGCTGGATGTCCGTGTTCGGTCCTATCCTCATGACCTATTTGTTGGTGAAAGTGTCCGGGAAAGCCTTGCTGGAACGCAAGCTTAAGAAGCGTCCCGCCTATCAAGATTATATCGAGCGGACATCAGGATTTTTGCCCAGACGACCAAAAAAGAAGCCGGGCTGATTTTTTAAGGAATTCACGGTAAAAGACGCACAAATCGATTCTTACGGAACAGATCTGTCATGCCTACACTAGCCGAACATCTTAATTCTCAAAACGTACCCGACCGGCTCTCAGCCCTGCTCGGTGATATTACCGATTGCTGTCAGGACATCGCCGCCTTGCTCAGGCACGGGCCCATGAATGATATTTTGGGACTGGCCGGGGCAGAAAACGTTCAGGGTGAGGACCAAAAAAAACTCGACGTGATTTCCAATGACATGCTCAAAGACGCCTTGGCGAAATCGGGTCTGGTCAAAGGGATCGCCAGCGAAGAAGAGGAACATTGCGTGGGGAGTTCCAAAGACGGCGATTTTCTGGTGCTGTTTGACCCCTTGGACGGCTCCTCCAATATCGACATTAACAGCTTGGTCGGCACGATTTTTTCCGTCTACGCGGCCCCCGACAAAGACAATATCGCGGATGCGGACTTTTTGCGGCCCGGTCACGAGCAAGTGGCCGCTGGCTATGTGCTTTACGGGCCGTCTGTTATGCTCACGCTGACGACGGGACAAGGCACGCAAATGTATATGCTGGAGCAAAGCCGCGGTGAGTTTTTGCTCTTTGATGATAAAGTTCAAATTCCGGTCGACACGAAAGAGTTCGCCATCAACGCGTCTAATCAGCGTCACTGGGCGGCGCCCATGCAGACTTATATCGCTGACCTCCTCAAGGGCGAAACAGGGCCGCGTGAGAAGAACTTTAATATGCGCTGGGTTGCGGCCATGGTGGGCGATGTCCACCGGGTTCTGTCGCGGGGCGGTATTTTCACTTATCCTTGGGATAAGAAAAACCCGAACAAAGCCGGTAAACTGCGCCTCATGTATGAAGCCAATCCCATGGGCTTTCTCGTGGAGCAGGCCGGCGGCAAAGCGTTTACCGACACAATCCGTATCCTGGATGTGGCCCCGGACAATATCCATCAGCGCGTGCCAGTTATTCTTGGCTCAGCCCATGAAGTGGATATCTGCGTCGCGTATCACAAGACATAAAAAACCCTCCGCCTTAAGGGGAGCGGAGGGTATGAAACCCGCTGAGATCGGAAGGGGGGAACCAGCGGGGTCGGAACGCTTGCGTTTAGTCCTCGTCAACATCCTCTTTGCTGGCGCCGACGACTTCCAGAGACGCCGTATATTTACTGACGGATTTTTCGACCTTTGACGGGCGGCCGTAAACAAATACATCGCCGACACCGGAGACGCTAGCGTCAATGGATTCTGAGGTATAGATTTGCAGATCGCCAACGCCGGACATATTGACGTCGCCGTCTTGGCATTTGAAGGCTTTCGCGTCGACGTCTGACACGCCGGAAATACTGGCTTCGATAAAGCCGCATTCCCCGGAAATGTTGACATCAGCCACGCCGGAAACGCGCAGCTTGAAGGTCTCGGCCTTGATATCCTCGGCGTCCACGTCGGCGACTCCCGACACGCCGAGGGCGTTTAATCGCGGCAAGGTCACATAGGCGTCGATAGATTTACGATTGCCCCAGTTCCATTTTTTCTTTTTCTGGCCGAGCTCGAGCCGGTCGCCATTGACCTCGACACGGGCATATTTCATTTCTTTGTCGCGGCCTTCAAGACGGATCGAAAATGCGTCACCTGTGCGGATTTCCACGTCATAAACGCCGGACACACGGATCTCGTCAAACCCGGACAAATCATAGCTGCGGGTGATCTTATTGCCGTCATCCTCGTCGATTTCATGGGCCTGAACGGCAGCGACACCGGCGAAAATAAGGCCCGATGCTAATATAATACGTCCCCACTTTGGAGATGTATTTTGCGCTCTTTTGGGAGCAGTCCTGCGCGAACGATTTGTCATTGTCTCTCTCCTGACATTTGATCTGACATTTACGTCTTATTGTTTTTCGATAACACGCTATTTATCGTTAGTCAATAAGTATTATCGAAAAACAATATATAACGACAA
>CALDSY010000253.1 GCA_937924355.1 uncultured Caulobacterales bacterium | reverse complement strand
GATAGGCTGTCGATTGATTGTGTCGACCAAAATGATATCTGCACGAGTGTGATCAATTTGAACTCTCTGTAATGGGTAAAAGGTTGGAGGCGTTTCGCCTTTCAATGGGCTAAAAATATCGCGAGCGATTTTTTTGCCTCTTTTCTTTTTGACGACAGTCCGAGCCGTGAGGTTATTAATGCGATTGTAAACAGTGACATTGGACGGCGGCTTTAAATCCAATTTCCAACATTCGTGTTTTATCTCATCATATACGTGGTTTACGTTAGATAGCGCTATCCCAAGGTAAATGTCCTCAATGGCTTTTTGAACGATCGTTTCAACCTCCGGATTGAGGCGACTTTTACCTCTTCCTCCAGTTCGACCTGGACCCAAAATAGTGGAAACTTTTGGATTGCCTTTGTACTTCTTCAGATACCTAAATAGCTGCCTTTTAGACATTCCCAATTTTTTGGCGCCCGCGGCAACGTCGGCTGAAGTTCGGTTGTCTAAAGCGAGTAATGAAACCAAAACTTTTTGGATTTCATGGCCTCTTGCAAGTTGTTTTTCAGTGTAAGAAATCAGGTCTGGTTCGATGCCAGTCTGCGGAAGCGCCATCTCTCTGCGCTGAATTTTGCGGCTACGGCTCATAGGTAACTATAGACTCATTATCGAAAGAGTCCAACAGACGCGCCGAAAGGGTCCCGGAAGCAATCAATTGAAGGACTGCCACAGATACTTCGGAAATGGCGTAATCCCGTATTCTCTCATGAGAATTTAGGGCACTTATTGAGAACCCAAAGCCTCCGTCCAATAGATCTAGAATCTTCCTCCTAAGTGCTGTATTCTTTGGCATCGATTTCGCCCGCAAGATCAGCTGTGCGTTCCTAATCCAATCATATTTCAGGCCGCGATCGGTAATGACCTGAAATTCATATCCCTTTCTTTCACACCAGATCTGCGCCGCCGAAAACTTGGGAAGCAATATTCGGCGGTCTTTCATCAAACGCTCGAATGGCTTCACTTCTATCAAAACCGTTCTTTGAAAGTACCTGGTAGAAAGCCCCCAAGTCGACGGAATACTACTATCAAATTCTATCAAGAAATCGGGGGTATACTCACGAATACTGCTAGCGATTAGATCAGTAAACTGAAGCGTAACTGGTTGTGATTTTATCGAGTATACCTTTCGTTCCACTGAACAGACTTCCAAAAAGGACTTTTCATGGCTCGACTCAAACTGAACATCTGTTTTATCACCGATCCGGATTTCGCCTTTTATACTGGAAACACTGGATTTCTTCCGGTCTGGAGCTCTTTTTGATGAGAGCTCAAGAACCCCAGAGGCATACGCATGTGGACGCCTGACACTCATAGAGTGACATCCACTTGTTTATTAGCGCCTAATTCTTCTTTACTTAACAGGGGTATCAAGGCCAAACCGGGCGAAGCATCTCTTTCCCATCGAGGCGTCTTGTTTCTGGATGAACTACCCGAATTTACAGCGCAAGTTCTGGACAGCTTGCGGCAACCTCTGGAAACGGGTGAGATCACGGTAGCGCGGGCCAATGCTCATGTGACCTATCCGGCGCGGTTTCAGCTCATTGCCGCCATGAATCCCTGTCGCTGTGGTACAGCCGGTGCCAATGGCATTGCTTGCCGCCGGGGCGAGCGCTGCGCTGCCGACTACCAATCCCGGGTTTCAGGTCCTTTTATGGACCGCATGGATATTCAAATTGATGTCCCGGCGGTTACGCCTGCTGATCTGGCTCTACCCCCTGATAAAGAGGGATCCAGAGAGATTGCGGGCCGGGTCGCGGCGGCGCGGGATATACAAATGGCCCGAAATGGCGGTTTTAATAATGCGGAACTGGCACAAAATCGGCTCGAACATGTGGCTGAGCCCTCTTATGATGGGCGGAAACTATTGATTCAGGCCGCAGAAACCCTTGGATTAACCGCCCGCGGATATCATCGCGTTTTGCGGCTTGCCCGAACATTGGCCGACCTCTCAGAAAGCGAGTCTGTGCAGCGCCTGCATATCGCCGAAGCCTTGTCGTTGCGACGCGCCCGAAAAGGGCTGAAATCAACGCCAAACAACGCCCGAAATTTTCGATTTGCGAAGGATTAAGGCAAAGCCCTCGACGGCCAATTGAAAATTTTTCCTTTTTGCCGGTTTGGTAATACAAAATTTAGATAAATCTCCCAATATGCATCCTTGAAAATGCTGACCATTAACGGTTTGCAAAGAATTGAGGAATGCATGTCAAACGATCATATTTTTGCCGCGCAAATGTGGTCCTGGACCGACCCGGTGATCAAACGGGATAGTCATGGACGTATTCTGGTTGTCAACGCTGCTTTCCTGCAACTCTATGGCGGCACAGTCGAAGCTTGGACCGGTAATCCGATCGATGGCTGGCCTGCTCCAAAAAGCCCCGGCGAAATGTCTCGTTTCGAATCTCGTATTCCGCTGCCAACGGGCGGAGAAACCGTCTATGATTGGATGGAATGCACCCATCAGGACGGAACGGCCGTCGCCATGGCCCGGGATGTTACTGTTTATGCGATAGCCCAACAAGCTCCGGCCGAACCCGTGGCTCCGGCCGCATATACAGAAGCCGCTTCGGCGAACGTGACGCCAGTGGAAGCCGCGCCGATGATGGAAGCTGACAATCAATCTGTTCAAAATGATTTGGCGGGACTGTCACCCATAGCTCAATCCGCTCAAACCGCTCAACCTCCGGCGCCAGAAATCGCGCCTCAGCCTGAGATTGCCCAACAAGTTGCCGCAGCCCCTGCGCCGATCGAAGTCAGCGAACCCGCCGCGCCCATTGCCGCACCTGTGGCGGTTGCCGCTGCAACAGTCGCTACGGCCGCTGCCGCCACGATAGCCACCGCGCAACCCGCTGAACCCGTTTATGCGGCCCCTGCGCCTGTTCAAACGCATGTCGCGCCTGCCGTCTCTGCTCCGGCCGCTCCAGCGGCGCCCGCCCCTCAGATGGAAGCCCCCGTCGCACCGCAACCTGTTCAGGCCGTGGCCGATGCCGCGCCCGTTCAAACAGAAGAGCGCGCTTACGAGAAACGGGCTCTACCGATTGAAAATGACGACGCCATTTTAGGAAATAATTGGCGCGACGCCGTCATCGCCAAAGCTGTTGGCGTTGAGGATGACACAGCCAATGCCGAAGCCGATTCCGAGGCGCCCGCAGCGTCAACCAACAGTTCTGGTGAACAGATCAGAGTATTATTGGCCGAAGATAACGCCATTAACGCCCTGCTGACGCGCACATTGCTAGAAGCCGACGGATGTCACTGTGACGTCGTGGAAGACGGCGCTCTGGCGGTCGAAGCCGTAAAAAATAACGCGTATGACCTGGTCTTTATGGATATGCGCATGCCCAACATGGACGGATTAGAAGCCACGCGCAAAATCCGCTCTATGGGTCACAATGCAAAAACCCTTCCGATTGTTGCCCTAACAGCCAATGCCTTTGACGATGACCGGAATGCCTGTTTTGACAGCGGCATGAACGACTTCATGACCAAGCCAGTGTCCGCCGAAGAGCTATCCGCCATGGTGAAAACCCACACGGCGCTGGAAGCTGAAAAACTCGCTAGCTAGTCGCCGCACCCATTTCTGGACAGTTATAACGAATTAGGGCATGCCTTGGCGCATGTCTGAAGCTCCAACCTCTTCCATCCAAAAACTCGACGAATTTTTCATGATTTCCGACATTCTCGGAAGTCGAAAAATGGCAGCCATGCTGGGGCTAGGGTTTAGCGCCGGCCTACCTATCATGTTGGTGTATCAGGTCCTATCGGCCTGGTTACGTGATGTCGGAGTTAGCCGAACCGCCATTGGGTTTTTTGTCTGGGTTGGCTTTGCTTACTCATTGAAATTTCTGTGGTCGCCTATGGTCGACCGGTTTCCCATCCCCGGATTCTCCAAATGGCTCGGGAACCGCCGAGGATGGACCTTGTTTTGTATTCTTGCGACCGGCTTGGCGATGATCGCCATGAGCTTTCAGGATCCGGCGACAAATCTGGCGAATGTCGCTGTTTGTGCCGTGTTAATTGCCCTCGCCTCTGCAACGCTGGATATTTGTATTGATGCCTGGCGAGTCGACAGCGGTAAAAACGAAGAACAGGCCATGCTGTCTGCGGTTTATCTTTTGGGTTACCGCTTTGGGATGATCGCTGCCGTTTCCGGAGGTCTGTTTCTTGCCGATTATTCTGGTTTTAATTTCGCGTATTTTGGTCTTGGAATCCTTGCGGCCATTGGGGCGTCAACGACACTTTGGGCAGGCGAACCTGGCGAAGACAATCCCAATGCAAATTTAAATCCAGGGGTCGTCGTTCCGGCTCTTTTCAAAGGACTAACCTGTCTTGCGCTCGTCAGCGCCTTCTTTTATTTCGGCCTTAAAGATAATGGTTATCTTCGAATTTTGGGAGGTTGGATTGGCTCTGGTTTTCAAGGCTTTATGTCCCTTTTCCCTGCAGGCTCTCATGCCATAATCGGTTCCAGTTTTCTTGGCTTTATATTGCTTCTTCCCTTCATGGTGGCGGCATATTTTCTGACCATAGGGAAGAACGCCCTCAACAGCCAAGCTACATTTGCTGTGCCTATTCTTGGAGATTTTGCTGACATTGTGAAGCGAACGGGCTGGATGTCTCTGGCCGTCCTAGCCATTGTGGCCACTTATCGGATCAGCGACACCACGATGGGCGTTATGGCTATGCCGCTCTACATTGATTTGGGTTTTGACAAGAGCGTAATTGGCTCGGTCAAAGGTGTCTTTGGGATTACCGTTATGATTTTTGGCGCCTTTTTAGGGGGCTGGATGGCGACGCGGTATGGCCTAGCCAAATCCATGATCGTCGGCGCAATTTTAACCATTGTCACCAATCTAGCCTTCGCCTGGCTGGCCACCATCGAGGAAGCTCGCCCTATTTATTTATTTGCCACCATAGGTGCCGACAATATCGCGGCTGGCTTTGCTGGATCAGTCTTTATTGCCTTTATGTCCATTCTAACCAACCGGAAATTTTCCGCCTCACAATATGCGCTATTTAGCTCGCTCTTTGCCTTTTACGGGAAGAGTCTCGCTGGGTTTTCCGGGGTTTTGGCCGACGCAATAGGCTACAAGTCCTTCTTTGTCGTGACGGCATTATTTGGAATTCCCGCCTTGATTTTGGTGATTTTCACCTGGGTTACAGGCTTTACCGACAAATTTATGGCGGAAGATACATAAGAACGTTTCCCAGACCTTGCGACTCGCGGTGCAAATCGGCAAAACCGCGCTATGAATGCCCCCGTCGATAACACGGCGAAAGCTGCTAAAGTCACACCCATGATGGCCCAATTTTTGGCTATCAAACAAGAGGTGGGTGAAGAGATTCTGCTGTTTTATCGCATGGGCGATTTTTATGAGCTTTTTTTTGATGATGCTGTCCGCGCAGCTGCAGCGCTCGATATTGCGCTGACCAAACGAGGCAAGCATCAAGGCGCGGATATTCCCATGTGCGGCGTACCGGTCCACGCAGCCGACACCTATCTTCAGCGCCTGATTAAAAAAGGCTTTCGCGTTGCCGTCTGTGAGCAAACGGAAAGCCCGGCCGAAGCTAAAAAACGCGGTTCTAAATCCGTGGTGCGGCGGGAGGTGGTTCGCACGGTCACGCCCGGCACGCTCACCGAAGACGCGCTTTTGGATGCGCGCGGCGCCAATTATATTCTCAGTCTGGGACGGTCTCTAAGCGGGGACTTCGCCATCTGCTGGGCGGACATTTCCGATGGGCGGTTTGAAGTGAGCCGTCTTCCCGAGGACCGCATCGCCAGCGAAATCATGGCCATCGCCCCGCGAGAGCTGGTCTTGCCAGAAAGCCTGTATCAAACGCCGGATCT
>CALDSY010000252.1 GCA_937924355.1 uncultured Caulobacterales bacterium | reverse complement strand
CGTCATGTAGAGAGTGATTTATTCAAATCCATAATGACTAAATACCCCCTGTGGACTGCGGGCTGCTCTTTGGGCAATTAGTTTTTTTTGGGGCTTTTCGTTTTATGTTTCCGTGTCTAGTTTACGTATCACAAAGGGAGGCTAAGATGACAATTCACCGGCGGGTTTTATTTTTAAAAATCCTGGCTTTTCTGCTGCTCATCGGACCAGGCCTGATGATGATATTGGGGACCAAGGGGCCCTTTATGGCCGCGATTAACGGCTTTCTGGATTTCGCCCATCAACCCTATGACGGACAAACTCAAATCAGCGGCGAAGCGGCGTTTCTACTGAATGCGATTTTGGGCGGCATCCTAATCGGCTTTGGGACGTTGATCTGGATGGTGTCCGAACATGTCTTTCGCGGAAATCCGGCTTTGGGCCGCAAGATGATTCTGACCGCCCTGTTCGCTTGGTTCATAACAGACAGCCTGGGCTCGGTCCTGGCGGGGGCGTGGTTTAATGCGGTAATCAATCTGGTGATATTGATCGCCTTTCTCTTGCCCCTCTTATTTGGACGGACTGACGCATAAAGCGATCGTTTATTGTTTTATAAACCCTAATCCGCCATAAGGCGGCACCATGAAATCCCAAACCAAAACCGCCCCCGATGAAAGCCTGACGACGCCAAAGGATAATTCTTCGCGGCTGCTGCAGTTTATTGTCGACACGGCGCCGGAGCCCGGGAGCACCTTAGAGGTGGCTGAGGGGGTCTACTGGTTACGCTTTCCCCTCCCTATGTCGGGTCTCAATCATATCAATCTCTGGGCCCTGAAAGACAAAGATGGTTGGGTAATCGTCGATACGGGTATTGGCGACAAAGTCAGCCGAGATATTTGGAAAAAACATTTCAAGACATTAATGGGTGACCGTCCCGTCAACCGGGTTATGTGCACGCATCTACACCCGGATCATACGGGACTGGCCGGCTGGTTATGCCGCAAATTTGACGCGCCGCTCTTGATGACCCGCGGCGAATATTTTCTCTGTCGCCTACTGGCCGCCGATACGGGCAAGCCGGCCCCGCGCGAAGGCATAAAGTTTTACAAAAAGGCCGGATTTACCGATGAACAGATCGAGCTTTATAAGGCGCGTTTTGGCGGCTTTGGCAAAGCCATTTCCGAAATGCCGCAAGGCTATGACCGCCTGACAGATGGCGAGCTCGGCCTTATCAATGGGCGCGAATGGCGCGTTATTATCGGGTCCGGTCATTCGCCTGAACACGCCTGTCTTTATTCGCCCGATCTAAACGTCTGCCTGACCGGGGATCAGCTCCTGCCGAATATTTCCTCTAATGTCTCCGTCTGGCCGACCGAGTCTGAGGGCAATCCGCTGGAAGACTGGATACGCTCTTGTCATAAGCTCAAAGAAGAGCTGCCCGAAGATGTGCTGATCTGTCCGGCCCACGGCATACCTTTTCGCGGCGCCCATAGGCGGCTCGATAAACTGATTGACCATCATGAAAAGGCGCTCGACCGTCTCCTCGAGGCGTGCCGCGAGGAAAAACTGGCTACCGAAGTCTACTCAGCGCTCTTTCGCCGCCAAATCAATGATAGCAATCGCATCATGGCCGTGGGCGAAAGTATCGCGCATCTGAACTGCCTCAAAAGCCGCGGCCTCATCCGCCGCCGCCTCAATGACGCGGGGCAATTTGTCTATAAGGCGAAATGATTTTTGATTGATTTCGGCGACAACGTTAGAGTTCTTGTAACTGATGTTACGCAACGTGCCGGGATTGCAGGCAAAATCGGCCAAGTTTATGGGATCACAATACCCTCCACATCTGGTGCTCAAGTCCTAGGAGAATTGTCCGCCGATTATGCGATAAACGTATACTTTGAAGATTTAGAGACGGATTTTTGGCTACCCGAAGAATTAATCGAATTCATCGATCATGGAGCAGGTGCGGAAATGATCATTGGCAATA
The DNA here is from genome assembly GCA_937924355.1 of uncultured Caulobacterales bacterium. Lineage (GTDB taxonomy): Bacteria > Pseudomonadota > Alphaproteobacteria > Caulobacterales > Maricaulaceae > JACOMS01. The sequence goes on along the minus strand of CALDSY010000252.1, from coordinate 4,965 downwards.
TTAAAACGACGCGCAATGAAGATGGGACATGGACTGAGGAAGTGATTTCTAAAAAGAAATTCTGGCAATTCTGGAAATAACATGATCCTCATCACGGACACGCATTATGATGATCCAAGTGCCGTAACATCAGGCGTCGTCCTCTCCGATTGGACAGATAACGCGCCTCAACAAGAATGCGTTTTCAAAACTCAAAAGGTCGAACCCTACAAACCGGGCCAGTTCTATAAACGTGAGCTGCCCTGTATTCTGGGCCTGATCAAAAAACATAAGCTTTCGCCCAGCCATATGGTCATTGATGGCCATGTCTATCTGGACGGGTCCAGCCAATGGGGCTTGGGCGCTTATCTCTATGATGCTTTGGACGGTGCGTGCCCTGTCATTGGTGTGGCCAAGAACCGGTTTAAAAATATGCCCCAGGCCCACGCTCTGTTACGCGGCCAGAGCCAGACGCCTTTGTGGATTACGGCGGCCGGGATGAGCTATGTCGATGCTCAAGACCTTATCCGAGCCATGGCAGGGCCTTTCCGTCTGCCGGATATGGTCAAACGCGCGGATCAATTGGCGCGGGGGAAAAGCGCCTAATTCTTCTTGCCGTGTTTGATGTTTTCGCCGGCATTTTCAGGCTCATCCGGATAGAAATTCCAATATCCCGTCCACCCCTTGCGAGTAAAGGCGATGCTTTCCGGCCGGTTGTGAACGCCCCAATAGGGCGGGCCCGTATAGTAAGTACCTAGTGGTATGCCGCTACCTGCGCCCAGCAGGCCGGGCGGGACTTCATTAAAATATTTCTTCCAGAATTTCTCCGAGTAGAACAGGGCGCAGTAATCCGTAAAGACATACTCATCTGTGAATAGGAAGCCTCTATTGATGAGCTTGGGCCAGAGATTGAGAATGCAGTCCGTTAAGCTGGACTGATAATCCACATCCAGAAATATAAAGGCAATTTTCTCTTTGTGATGGGGCAGCGTGTCCTCAAAATAACCTTTGACGAACGTGCAGCAATCCACATAGCCATATCTGGTCACATGGGCTTTGACCTGATCAATCTCCGCCGCTAGCACACCTTTGGTGCCGGGAAACAGATCATCCTCATGCGCTTCTGGCAGTCCTTCAAATGAGTCATAAACGTAGAGTTCACGCCCTGTAATTTCGCAGGCCAAGGAGAGATTAGCTGTCGTTCCGCCTCGAAAACAGCCGCATTCTACGACAACGCCTTTTCGTTTTTTTCCTATGGATAATATCTTTTGGATCATGGCCAGATGGGCTTTGAAATCCGTGCCCGTATAGACTTTCTTGGTATTGAAATAGACTTTATATCCCAGTCTCAATTTGCGCCAGTAAGACAGCTGAAAATCCGCATGCAGCCGACGTTTATTAAGTAGGAAATAGACAATGATCGGCATGATGAGAAAGTTTTTGAAATTGATCAGATGGTGCAAAAACGGTGGTTTCGCATGTGGTGCAAGGGGGTTACTTTTAAGATCATTATTAGACATGGAGAGGACTTAGTTAGAAATATTATTAACGGCTTTCAGACGTCTTATACCGCAGCGCCACCAAAGTATGCCCTTCAAAGACCGGCGTGTCCAGCACGGTGACGCCGTCATTAAAATCAAGCACAAGCGGTCGAGAATTTGTCATTCTGATTATCACATATTGGATTTAGTCCTAAGAATTGTTATTACATCGCTGAAAAATTCAAGAATCGAGGGGAGAAAACAAATGACGATGCTTAGAAATTTTTTGATCTTGATGTGTGCCTGGGCGTTGTCGGCCTGTGCGACGACATCCGTAAAACCCGAAGATATCAGTTCAATCAAAACCGGTGAAAAATCCGGCATCATCATGTCTTATCTCGAATATCAAGGGTTTTATAGCGCCAATGTTTCCGTGGTGAATACCGATACGGGCTCTTTGCATAATCTGTCTATGCATGGGGGTAGCAATTGGGTAGGTGCCGGACCTGACATGGTCGCGGTTGAACCTGGTAATTACCGGATCTGGTCGGGATCTCTCGGAGGTTATCAGGTCTCGGCAACCATGCCATTGGTGCGGTATTGGTTTGAAGATTTCGATGTTGGGCCAGGCGAAATCGTTGATGTCGGCACGCTAAACTTGGATGAGTTAAAACTGGAATCAACGGCGAGCGGCGCAGGAAAAGTCTGGAATACGATTACTCAACTCGGGGACTCAAAAGATAAGACATCTTATATTACCTATACGGCTAATCACGATGATGATGCGCGCGTGCAAAAGATGATGGCAGACAAATTCCCTGAACTTGTCGGGAAGCCGGTGAAACGCCAATTAGTGCCTATGGTTGACCGAGCGGCGTTCGAGAAGATTATCGCTGACGCCAATCAACCAGGCCCCGATGGCAAATTACCGTCCACTGAAAAAAGCCGGGAAACGGTGAGTCAGAAACTCATCGACCTGTTTGAAAACAGTCAGAAATAACTAACCGTTCAAAAAGTAACGATAGGCCACATTGCCGGTTTCCTGCACCATGGGGAAGCCGATTTTTGATAGGCGTGCATGCAGCGCCTTGGCGTCGCCTTTGGGCACTTGAAAGCCGCAGAGAACATGAGCCGTTGAGGCCCCATGATTGCGGTAATGAAACAATGAGATATTCCAGCGGGCGTCCAGATTAATCAGAAAATCTGTCAGCGCGCCGGGCCGTTCCGGAAATTCAAACCGGTAGATCACTTCTGGGATACCGGCGCTGGCCCGGCCGCCGACCATATGGCGTAGGTGACGTTTCGCCAGACGGTCATGCGAGAGATCGACAACGTCAATCCCCTCGGCGGACATGTCTCTTAAGACCTGTTTACGGGAACAATCCGGTGTGAGTTTTACGCCAACCAGGACATGAGCCGCAGCGCTGTCAGAATAGCGATAGTTGAACTCTGTGACGGCGCGCTGAGCGCTATCTTCCTCCGCGCCGCCATTTCCGGAAAGCGCCCGGCAGAAGTTTAGAAACGCGCCCGGCTTTTCAGGAATTGTCGCTGCAAACAACATTTCGCCGCCCGCACCCAGCTCGGCCCGTTCAACGATATGGCCTATGCGGTCAAAGTTCACATTAGCGCCTGAAATGGTGACCACACAGTCACCCTCTGGCGCGACGCCGGCGCGGACCTGAGAAATGAGCCCCGCAAGCGCCAATGCGCCGGCTGGTTCGACCACTGTCCGGGTGGCTTCAAACACATATTTAACGGCGGCGCTGATCTCGTCATTGGTGACGGTCATAGTTTCATCCACGACGCGCTTGGCGATATCAAAGGTTTTTTCGCCGACCATTTTCACGGCAACCCCGTCCGCAAATTTGTCTACATTATTGAGGGCCATGCGCTGTTTGGCGCGAAAGGATGTCTGCAGTGTTGCAGCGCCGGCAGGCTCTACCGAAACGATCCGTGTTTCCGGGTTGTGGGCTTTGACCCAAGTTCCGACGCCGGAAATCAAGCCGCCTCCGCCCACGCAAACATAAACAGCCGCCGGCGGGCGCGGCATTTGCTCAAGGATTTCTTTGCCAATGGTGCCTTGCCCGGCGATGACATCAATTTCGTCAAAGGGGTGAATAAAGACCGCGCCGGATTCTTTGGCATAGTCCAGTGCCGCCTCGCAAGCCGCGTCATAGCTATCCCCGACCAGGCGGGTTTCGCCGCCGCGGGCCTGCACGGCTTCGACCTTGATAGGCGGCGTGGTGATGGGCATAAAGATAACAGATTTGGTACCGTAATATGTGGCACTTGCGGCCACACCTTGGGCGTGATTACCTGCACTGGCGGCGCAGACGCCGCGCTGTTTTTCTGCGTCGGTTAGGCTGGCCATACGGTTGGCCGCGCCCCGGATCTTAAAGGAAAACACATCCTGCAGATCTTCGCGCTTGAGCCACACATTCCGGCCCAGCATTTTGGTGAGGGTCGGCGCGAGTTCCAAAGGTGTGCGCTTGGCCAGATCATAGACATGGGCCGCTTCGATACGCGCCTTTAATTCGGCCAGATTGATTGGGAGATTATCGGACATAATCGGCGATCCAGTCACCGACTTCGGCGGTTGAGAGAGCCCCGCCCAGGTCAGCCGTTGTGTGCCCGCCGTAAAGGGCGGCGTCCACGCCGGCCTCAATGGCGGCGGCTTCTTTTTCTAAGCCAAAAGTGAGGCGCAGCATCCAGGCCGCCGATAATATCATCGCCAGTGGATTGGCCTTGCCTTGCCCGGCAATATCCGGCGCGCTGCCGTGAATGGGTTCATACATGCCAGTGGTGCCGTCTGACAATGACGCCGACGGAATGACGCCCATAGAGCCGCAAAGGACCGAGGCCTCGTCGGTCAGAATGTCGCCAAACATGTTCTCTGTTAAGATCACATCAAAGTCTTGCCCGCGCGTGAGCATATGCATGGTCATGGCATCGACCAATAGATGATCCAGCTCAACATCCTCATAGCCGGTCGCCACATCTTCGACCACGCGTCGCCAAAGGCGGCTGGTTTCCAGCACATTGGATTTGTCCACCGAGGTGACTTTCTTTTTGCGTGTCCGGGCCAGATCAAAGGCTTTGATGGCAATACGGCGTACCTCATCTTCAGAGTAGCGGCACTCATCATAAGCGCCCAGATTATCCGTCCCCTTTTTTCCGAAATAAATCCCGCCGGTGAGCTCTCGCATGACCACGAAATCCACGCCGTCCAGATATTCCTTTTTCAGCGGAGCTTTGTCGATCAGAGCCGGATGGGGCCGGGCCGGACGAATATTGGCATAAAGGTTGAGCTCTTTGCGCAAGGGCAGAAGCGCGCCCAGTTCGGGACGGTCGGCGCCTTTAAGATGATCCCATTTGGGGCCGCCCACAGCGCCCAAAAGAATGGCACCGTTACGGCGACAAGAGCCTAGTGTCTCTTCGGGCAGAGGCTTGAGACCAGCATCAATGGCCGCCCCGCCAATGAGATGCTCGTCCACATCAAGGGCAT
>CALDSY010000251.1 GCA_937924355.1 uncultured Caulobacterales bacterium | reverse complement strand
ACCGCCGCGCGGGCATTTCCGATATGGGCGTAGGAATAGACCGTCGGGCCGCAATTATACATAGTCACGCGCTTGGGGTCGGCTGGCTTAAAATCCTGCTTTTTGCGGGTCAGAGAATTATATAATTTCAGTTCCATGGTCTCGTAATTTTACGCGTTTTTCACTTGCCTAATTGTTTGGTGCGCTTATGTGAATTTTGAATGAATTTGTCCATGCAAAATAAAACGCAGATCGCACTGGTCATGATGGCGGTCATGTTTGGGGTTGCGGTTTGGATCGGAACGCAAAAACCAAGCGGGCTCAGATTTTCGGTCAAAGGGGATACGGCCGTGGTCGATGGCGGAACAGATTCGCGGTCCCTCACAGAAATGAAGACGTTTCTGAACGACAATCCGGGCGTTCGGCATTTAGTCTTGCGGAACATGCCCGGCACATCAGATGCCATGACCAATCTCAAGATCGCGCGCCTGATCCGCGAACGCGGACTGACCACTCATCTGCAAAAACGCAGTCGTATTGCTTCCGGCGCCGTTGATCTGTTCATTAGCGGGGTTGAGCGCACCATGGAATGCGGAGCCAAAATCGGGGTCCACAGCTGGAGCGTTGATGGGCGGATCGGCCCCAAACGCATGGGCGCTGATTATAATCAACCCGTCCATGAAGACTTCTTATCAGATATGGGAATCGATCCCGCCTTTTATGTCTTCACCCGCGAAGCCGCCGAACCGGAAACAATCTACATTATGAAATATCCGGAAATTGTGGAATATGGACTTCTGACCCAATCAGCAGGGTGTGATCTATGAGCTATGATGATGACAAAATTGTCTCTTTCGAAGAGCGCCGGCGAGCCAGAGAAGCCGCCGACAAAGTTATTCGGAAACAGCAAAAAAAATTAAAGCGCAAGCCTCGCAATTATGGTCTCTGGTTTATCCTCGCGATATTCGCCGGCGCAATCGGGTTGAACTACCTGAATATGAAATCCGCCGCGCCCGGGACACTGACCTTCAAAGTATTGGGCGACACAGCCTTTGGCAATGGGGAGACGGATGCAAGCTCGCTGGAATATGTTTCCAAATTCCTGAATGATTTCCCGCAGGTGGAACATTTGATACTGCAGGACATGCCGGGAACGAGCGCGGGGGAGATCAACCTGAAGATCGCCCGCTTGATCCGAGCCCGCGGCCTGTCGGTCCATCTGGAGAAGGATAGCGTCATCGCCTCGGGCGCCGTTGATTTGTTTGTGGCCGGCACCAAACGCACCATGGAATGCGGCGCCAAAATCGGTGTCCATGCTTGGGAAGCTGGCTCTGGCCACAAAGCCGATACTATGCGCCGGGACCCTCTCGAAACCACCTTTGAGGATTTCCTCGTAGAGATGGGACTGGACAAGAGCTTCTACAAATTCAAACAGGACGCCGCTCCGCCCTCGGGCATATATTTCATGACCCAGAATGACATTGAGCGTTTTGGCCTGCTCACCGAGCCGGCAAATTGTTCATAAGGCGTATGCGCATTTGTTACTGGTCTTTGTTAGGGATTTCGGCGTATAAGCCTGCGTTATGAGTAAAGATATGTCCCAAAAACCTACCTTGAAACCGTCCCTGAAAGCTGTTCCAGCGACGCCGCGACCATCTCGCGAAGCTGCCATGGAAGCCGTGCGCACACTGATTGCCTGGGCCGGTGACAATCCGGAACGCGAAGGCCTCAAAGACACGCCGAAACGCGTGGTCAATGCCTATCAGGAATGGTTTGCCGGATATACGCAGGATCCAGCGGATGCCTTGTCCAGGGTCTTCGAAGATGTATCGGGCTATGATGACATGGTGATTTTGCGCGAGATCGACGTTGAGAGTCACTGCGAGCACCATATGGCGCCTTTCATCGGCAAAGCCCATGTGGCCTATCTGCCGACCGATCGTGTCGTTGGCATTTCCAAGATTGTGAAAGTGGTCGAGATTTTCGCCAAGCGCCTACAGACTCAGGAAACAATGACGGCGCAAATCGCCAAAGCGATTGATGACGCGCTAAAACCACGGGGAACCGCTATTTTCATCGATGCCAAGCATGAGTGTATGACCACACGCGGGGTCCATCATCCTGATGTCTCCACGATCACGACCCAGTTTACGGGCGAGTTCAAAACCAATCAGGCTTTGCAGGACCGCTTCATTCGGATGATTGGCCGCGCTTCTTAAGCGCCGGACCGACCGTTTCCACTTTATTGGTATAGACCATACCTGTGTAGTCTTTGGGTATGCGGGCTAGATCGCTTTGCGTGTCCATGCCGCTCGCTAGGTGATCCCCAAGATCCCCCATCAAAACCGAGCGACTCCCGACCTTATTCAGGCGCCGTTCGAACCTGTGCGGCCAGCCCCAGGCCAAACGCCGGAGATTTGCGGGTACATAAACATGCATATTGTGACAGGGCTTCGGGACATAGCCGCTCCAACCGATCAGCAGATATTTTTTCAGGCAGTCTTTGGTTGTTCTGCGCGAGACATAAGTGTTTTTTGGGTGTTCAGCCTTTAGAATTCCCAGCACATCAGGGTGACTGACGAAACTTAAATATGCCCACTGCTCTTCTTTTACGTAACCCAACATTGCACGGGCATCTTTCTTGGCGCGGGTTTTCATATTCACCACAAAGTATGTGTCCGGGAATTCTATTAGGACTTCCTGCAAGGTTGGCATGGCGCCAACAAACTGGCCTCGGAATGGAAAAGTCTTCCCGCCATCAGCCGTATAGCCATATCCGATATCCAGAGTTTTCAAATACGAGAGGTCATGATCCCTCGTACGTCCTTTTCCGTTCGTGCGGCAATCCACCGTCCAATCGTGAAAGACGACGAACGCGCCATCGGTTGCAAGATGGGTATCCAATTCAATGACATCAGCCCCAAAGGATTTGGCAGCGGCGATGCTCTCCAGAGTGTTTTCAAGATAATCATGGGTCGGCGGATCGATCCGCTCTGCCGTACAGGTATCATTATCAAGATTCCGGCGGTGATAGGTCTGGTGGACACCTCGGTGAGACAGAACCGACATCTCACCCTCTGGCGGGCCCACAATCCACGAGGCGTTGCCCAAATATAGCGCGACCATAACCAATCCAGCGCCCATAAGAAATTTGTGTCGCTTTTTCATTTCACCCTCTTCTTTCGTCAAGGAGAGCGGGCAATTAAGATGGAATCAAGGCCAGCTTGTGACAATCTTAAGGTATGCCCCAGATATCGGCTCGCAAGTACGCACAAAAAAGCCGCGAACATTGCCGCGGCTGTTTTTCGGTTCTGTTTTATGAGAATTAGGCGGCTTCAGCCTTTTTCTTCTCGATGGCCTTTTTGATTTTCTTGGCCTTGTCGGTCAGCTTGGCGTTTTTTGTACCAGCCAAGAAGCCGTCCAGACCGCCTTTGAAATCGACCGTCCGCAGAGTTTTTGCAGCAATCCGCATTTTGAAAGACTGACCCAGCGTATCGGAGGCCAGGGTTACATTACACAGATTAACCTCAAAGCGGCGTCTGGTTTTA
>CALDSY010000250.1 GCA_937924355.1 uncultured Caulobacterales bacterium | reverse complement strand
TCCTTCGCGAGTGGCGAACTTGGCGTCGCATATTGCTTCTTTTCCATGCGTCCAGCGAGGAAGGCTTCGCGACCAGCAATCACCGCGTGCTTCATGGCTTCGGCCATACGGACCGGATCTTGCGCAGCGGCGATGGCCGTATTTGTAATGATGGCATCACAGCCCAGCTCCATAGCGAAGGCAGCTTCGGACGCCGTACCGACACCGGCATCGACGATGACGGGCACAGATGATTGTTCGACGATAAACTGAATATTGAGCGGGTTTTGAATGCCGAGGCCTGATCCAATAGGCGCGCCCAGCGGCATGATGGCTGCACAACCAATATCCTCAAGCTTCTTGGCGTAGACGGGATCATCCGTGCAATAGACCATGACGTCAAACCCGTCATCAATGAGGAGTTTGGCGGCCCGCAAAGTCTCTTCCATATCCGGATAAAGATGTTTGGGATCCGACAGAACTTCCAGCTTCACTAAATCCCAGCCCCCGGCTTCGCGAGCCAAACGGAGTGTCCGCACAGCATCTTCGCCCGTAAAACACCCGGCCGTATTGGGCAGGAATGTGTATTTCTTGGGGTCGATAAAGTCGACGAGCATAGGCTCATCAGGATTGGACAGGTTGACCCGGCGCACGGCCACCGTGATCATCTCAGCACCCGACGCGACCAGCGCATCCGCATTTTCCTGATAGTCCTTATATTTGCCCGTGCCGATAATCAGGCGCGAGTCAAACTCATGGCCGGCCACAACCAGCTTATCTATACTTTTGGACAATTCAGCCCCCTCCAATAAAATGGATGATTTCCAGACGATCTCCGTCGGATAATTCGGTATCTTTAAATGTAGATTTAGGTACGATTTCCAGATTGCGCTCTATGGCGACCTTTTTGGATGGCAGCTGCAAATGTTCCAGCAATGTTGCCACGGTCATGCCGACCGGCATGTCGTCATAGTCTTTTCCGTTAATCACCAGATTCATTGTCTGCCTAAGTAAAGTCTTGCCTCTGCGCAACAGATGGTTAGTTTGCGCCTCTATGTCAAAACCCATTTACATAATCAACGGGCCAAACCTCAATCTTTTGGGGACAAGGGAGCCGGAAATCTATGGGTCACAGACTTTAGCTGACATCGAAACGCTCTGTCGTAACGCTGCCAAGGCCAATGGTTTTAAGATCGAATTCTTGCAATCCAATATTGAAGGCGAAATTGTCGATGCCATTCAAGACGCCGGAAAAAAGGGCGTCGCCATCATTATCAACCCGGCGGCCTATACCCATACGTCTGTGGCGCTCTACGATGCCATCAAAGCCGTGTCCGTGCCCTGTATCGAAGTGCATCTCTCCCAACCGGCGGCGAGAGAGAGCTTTAGGCGCCGCTCTTTCGTGTCCGAAGCATCTGTGGGGACAATCAGCGGCTTTGGCGCAAATAGTTATTTATTGGGCTTACAGGCCGTTTTTGATCTGCTAAAGAGCTAGCTTAAATAATAATCATAGAGGGTGATTATGGCGGAGAAAAAATCCACCGCGAAAGCAATTTCGGAAACGAAACTTATTCGGGAACTCGCAGAAATACTCAACGAAACCGAATTATCCGAAATTGAAATGAAGCGCGGTGATCTGAAAATCCGAGTCTCCAAACATAGCGGACAGATGATCAGCGCGGTGGCTGCCCCGGTGGCTATGCCCGCCGCAGCCCCTCTCCCGTCTGCTGTCGCTGCCGTCGCGGCGGTAACAGAATCTGCGCCAGATGTCAGCAATCATCCCGGTGCCGTCAAAAGCCCCATGGTCGGAACAGCCTATACCCGTCCGAGCCCCGACGCCTCAGCCTTTGTCAATGAAGGCGATCGCGTCTCAGAAGGCGATACAGTCTTGCTGGTTGAAGCCATGAAAACCTTTAACCCGATCACGGCGCCGAAATCCGGAATAGTCTCTAAAATCCTCGTCGGCGACGCCCAGCCCGTTGAATTCGGGGAACCGCTTTTTATTATTGAATAAGATCGGCACTTTTTGTGTTTAAGAAAATTCTCATAGCCAATCGCGGCGAAATCGCCCTCCGTGTTCACCGCGCCTGTAAGGAAATGGGTATTGCCTCCGTGGCCGTACATTCAGAAGCCGACAAAGATGCCATGCATGTCCGCCTCGCTGACGAAAGCGTGTGTATCGGCCCGAACTCCGCAGCGGAAAGCTATCTCAACATTCCGGCCATTATCGCCGCCTGCGAAATAACAGATGCGGACGCCGTGCACCCCGGCTATGGCTTCCTTTCTGAGAACGCCAAGTTCGCCGAAATAGTCGAAGCCCACAATATGGCATTCATTGGGCCAACAGCAGAGCACATCCGAATTATGGGTGACAAGATTACGGCCAAACAAACCGTGGCTGATGCCGGCATTCCCGTCGTCCCTGGCTCTGACGGCGGTGTAGAGACGCTCGAAGACGCCCGCAAAGTCGCCAAGACGGTTGGCTTTCCGCTCTTGGTCAAAGCGGCCGCTGGCGGCGGCGGACGCGGCATGCGCCTGGCGGAGAGCGCAGACAAACTCGACGAAGCGTTAATGGCGGCCCAAACAGAGGCTAAGGCGGCCTTTGGCGATGGATCTGTTTATCTCGAGCGGTATCTGAAAGGCCCGCGCCATATTGAAATTCAGGTGATAGCCGACACTCATGGCAATGTGGTGCATTTGGGCGAGCGAGATTGCTCTTTGCAACGCCGAAACCAAAAAGTGCTCGAAGAAGCCCCGTCCCCTTGCCTGTCACCTGCGCAGCGCGATGAGATCGGCATGATTGTCTCCAACGCCATAAAAAAGATTGGATATCGCGGCGCGGGTACCATCGAATTCCTCTACGAAAATGGCGAGTTCTTCTTCATCGAAATGAACACCCGCCTGCAGGTTGAACATCCTGTCACCGAAGAGATTACCGGTGT
>CALDSY010000249.1 GCA_937924355.1 uncultured Caulobacterales bacterium | reverse complement strand
GGCTCAACAGGCAGCTCTGGGGTGACTGGTTCCACAATGGCCGCCGCCGGCTCACTCGGTGTTTCAGCTACTATCGGCGGAACGGTGTTTGTCGCCGCTGGCCAGCATTGTTTCAAACCAAATAAAGCCAGCAAAAGCAGGAGCGGTAAAAGCAGCCATATCCATCTGAACCCGCCAGCCGCGCCTGTCGCAGCGGTGGCGGCGGTGGTCGCGGCTGCAGCCGTTCCCGCACCTACAGCTCCAACTTTGGCCGCAATGGGGGCAGCCTCGCTCATCATGGCCGGCGCAATAGGAGCCGGCGTCGGCGCAGGTGGAGGCGGCGGAGGCGATAAAGGTGGTGTTGGTGGTGTTGGTGGTGTTGGCGGTGTTGGCGGTGTTGGCGGTGTCGGTTTAACGACGATAGGTTCGGCGGGTTCGACAGGTTCAACCGGTTTGACAGGTTCCGCCCTTTTAACAGGCTCAACCTTTTTGATCGTTTCGACGGGCTTAACGGTTTTGGGTTTGGTGGCTGCTTTTGCCGCTATGGCCGTCCCCGCAGCCGCTGCCGCGATCGTCTTCGCCTTGACCCGTTTGACCTTCGGCTTCGTTGTTTGTGTCGCAACGGTTTTGGCTTTGACCCGTTTGACCGTTTTCTTGACCGCTTTCTTGTGCGTTTTCTTGGCCGTCGTGGTGTTTGTCTTAGTTTTCGGTTTTGCGGCGGCCGACTTCACAGTTACCGGTTTCGCCGCTGGCTTTTTAACGGCAGCGGTCGCCTTGGAGGCAGGTTTAGCTGTTGCTTTTTTAACAGTCATCTTCTTTGCGGCCGGCTTTGCCTTTGCTTTGAGCTTTTTGACTTTCGGTTTTTCAATGGATGCCGCCAGCGCCTTTGCCTTGACCTTTTTGGGCTTGGCTGATGGTGTTCTAGTTGTCGCAACCTTAGGGGCCGTTTTAGCTTTGGTTGCTTTCGGCTTGGCTTTTGGTTTGGCTGCGGACGTCGTCGTCTTTGGCTTGCTGGTTTTCTTTTTGGCACTGGCTGTCATGGCCGAAGCCGCCACGAGAGCACTCGCGCGCCCGGCTCCGCCTAGCCGAGGTTTTGATTTAGCAGACTTGGATTTGGCCGCCGACGTTTTACGGGACTCTACAGGCGATGATTTCGACTTCGACGTGCGAACAGGCGAGGCCTTTTTACGGCCCTTTTTGGTTTCGAGTTCATCAGATTTCGCCGGACGTTTTTTCGGTTTTTCTTTTTGGACGTAATAGGTTTCTAGTGGCTGCTGTGTGAAACCGCGACTACGATAGAACCAGGGACGTCGGCTACGACCAGATGCGCCCGACTGCCCCTCATCAAAAAAGGCCCGCACATCGCCCGCGCCTAAACGGGCCCCTTCGGCACTATCATACCAAACGGACCGAGCAATTTCTTTGCCGTTTCGGGCCTTGATCCGGTAGTCACGCTTGCCGCTTTTATAGCGCTTAAACACATAACGGTTTTCATCGGGCATGTTGGCGATGACCGAGTCGACTCCGCCAAGCATGGCAGCTTCGGAATTATAGCCTTCGGATATGAGCTCGATATAGCCGTCGATATTATAGGTAAAATAGTGAAATCCATCATCGCCTAAAAACGTCGTGAACCCGTCGACTGAGGCGTCAACCTGACGCTCATAAAAAGCAAGTGGCCGGTAATCCTGTTCCTTGGGGCGGGGTTTTGAGGCTGTCTTTTTCTGAGGCGCGCTGGTCTTTTTGCGCGTGCCGCCAGAAGTCACGGAGCCGCTCATACCTGCAATGAGACTTTGGGCTTTGGCTCTAGAGGCAATAGGACCCGACACGGCGATTTCCTGATGATTGCCCGCAATCAAGCTTACACCCGCGCGGCCATCTTTGCGTTCACCCACACGGAAACGTTCTTGCAGTTTAGCGTTTTTCTTGACCGATTCGACGCCGTTATCGCGGCCGCGTTCGCCCGTGTAAGCTTGGCTGATGAGAAAAATTTCTCCGTCAACATAGTAACAAAAGTAGTATTTATCGCCGACCTGAAATTTAGAAAAGCCGTCCTTAACCGCACGGCCATGGCGGGCATAAAAATCAACGGATTCATAGTCGTCGTTCTGGTGATCATTTGTCATAATAAGTCCCCCAACTCGTCAAAAATTGACTGAAGAATTTTTCACAATAATCAAGCATAAAGTACAGTAAAACGTGGTGGGCCCCGGCATGAGACCTTAGGGGAGCGGGCCGGACTACCACGTATAGCCCAATCCAATGATCAATAGCCCGAAACGGGGCGCGAGTCGGGCACCGGGACCCATCATTGCCTAACAAATATTTACGGATACGCCCCGTCACAACAGGTCACATTTTCGTCAGTACCAAAGGCCCGACATCACATGCCAGCGGGGTCGGCGACGGACTACATATCCTTGGGGCGGATTCACGATAGGTTCCGGCATTGGCACAGGACGCGGCGCGTCTGAACTCTGAGTCATGGCCATAAGACGCTCGATCCGTTCTTCGGTCGGCGGATGTGTTCTTAGCATGGCCGGCTCTGGGATTTTACGCCCGGGCATCACGGCCTGAAGCCAGCCTTTCTTGGCCTTTTCGACCTTTTGCAACGCCGTCGCAAGACCTGCCGGATCTCCGGTAATTCGAACGGCCCCCTTATCCGCCTCATATTCGCGGGTCCGTGACAACGCCAACTGCAAAAGCGTCGATGCCATAGGCGCCAGCATGAGCACACCGACACTGGCCCAGCCAAATGGCGCTGTTCCGCCCAAGACAACAGAGCCGATTGAGAATAACAACATAAACTGCCCGATTTGGCCCAGCGTGTTGGTCAAGCGGGAAAAAACATCTGCCAATCCCATTACCCAGACATCTTTGTGTTTAATATGAGACAGTTCATGGGCCAGCACGCCAGCGATTTCCCGGTTGTTCATATGCTGCAAGAGGCCGTGAGTGACGGCAACTACAGCCTGCTCGTCCCGGCCTGTGGCGAAGGCATTGAGCATTTTGGACGGAACATAATATAGGGTCGGGGCGTGTTCGAGATCAGCCCGCTCTACCAGACGGTCAAACAAATCTTGCAAAGCCGGGAGATCGCGCGGTCCCAAGGGTTTGGCCTTATACATTTTGAGGAGCACTTTGGGCGACGCCCGGCTCACGGAATAAATCAAAAAGGCTGATAGCGCCGCCGCTATAATAATTCCGGTGCGGCCCCAAAGCACAAATCCGACAATGGCTAAAATGGCGAACATTGCAGCAATGATTTTGAAGGATTGACCTTGATTAGACGGAGCGCTCATACGCTAAATCTAATGCGCTGCGTCTATGCATGCAAGTGGCCGGTAGAGGCAAGATACAGTGGTTATAAAACATCCAGAATAGCGGTGGCCAAGTGCGGAATGTTCTCGCGATTGGCCCCGGCAATATTCATGCGCCCGGACGGCATCATATAAATTGAGTGATCTGTCTGAAGCTTTGTCACCTGTTCAACGGACAAAGGCAGCATGGAAAACATGCCGTTTTGATTGATCACCGCATCGGCAATATTTTCCGCGCCCTGGACCCGCAAGGCATCTGAAAGCTGTTGACGTAGAGCGCGCATGCGGTCCCGCATGGTATCGAGCTCGTCTGACCAGACTTTGCGTAAAGTTTCGTCGCCCAGAATTTTCGCCACGAGCGCCGCGCCGTGGTCTGGGGGCATGGATGTCAGCCGGCGCTGTAGAGCGCCAAACTGACCCTGCACAAGCTCAGCCTGTTGTTTTGAATTTGTGATCGCCGCCACCAAGCCCACACGCTCTTTGTAAAGCGCAAAGTTTTTGGAACAGGACGCCGCCATGATGGTCTCGGGACAGGTGGTGCCGACGAGACGCAATCCATAGGTATCTGCTTCGATCCCATGACCCAAACCGAAATAGGCCAGATCGACAAAAGGAATAAGCCCGTTATCGCGCAGGAAAGGCGCAAGGCGGTCCCATTCCTCTTTTGATAGATCCGCGCCGGTTGGGTTGTGACAGCACCCGTGGATAACAACCACGTCACACCGTTTGGCCTCTTGCTCTAGGCACGCCAGCATATCGTCAAAATCAACACCGAGCGTCGTCTTGTTATAATAGGGGTATTGTTTGATCTCTGGTCCGACGGACCCGATCAATGGTGTATGGTTCGCCCAGGTTGGGGTTGGTACCCAGACCCGTGCCTGATCACCGGCCGACCAGATCAGCTCAGCCCCGAGACGCAAAGCACCAGACCCGCCCGTTGCCTGGGCGCTGGCAACGCGGCCTTCTTTTAAAGGCGCATAATTAGCGCCAAAGATCAGCTCCAGCATGGTTTCACGGAACGATGCATTGCCAATGGTAGAGACATAAGATTTCGTGATTTCTTCTTTGAAATTACGTTCCGTGGCCAGTTTTACGGCTTCCATGATAGGCGTCGCGCCATCATCGGTTTTGTAGACCCCCACGCCCAAATCAATCTTTTTGGGACTGTTATCAGCCTTAGCGAGCTGCATGAGTGCCATAATGGCATCGGTGGGACGGGCCTGCAGACTTTCAAACATCGGACTCTCCGGAAGCAAAATCGAAGGCGCTCCCATATAGGAGTCGTCTGCCTGTGGAAAGATAAAAGTTAATAGGGTCTTGCAGAAAAGCGCGGGAGGATTATGGTCTCGACAAAAATTGAGGGAAAAACATGCAAGGAATTATTGAAACCCTAAATAATTGGGTGTGGGGACCTCCCATGCTGGGGCTATTATTGCTGACGGGTCTATATCTAACGATTGGCCTACGCTTGATGTCTATCATACGTATTCCATACGGTTTTAAACAGCTGTTTCGAAAGCGTACGGGAGATGAAGAGGAAGGTGATGTCTCACCCTTCGCTGCATTGATGACGGCATTATCTTCTACCATAGGCACAGGTAATATTGCCGGCGTCGCGGCCGCTATCGCCATTGGCGGACCCGGCGCCATTTTTTGGATGTGGATGACGGCAATCGTGGGAACAGCGACGAAGTTCTCAGAAGGTGTTTTAGCTGTTCGATACCGTGAAATCGACGCTAACGGAAATCGCGTCGGTGGACCCATGTATTATATCAAAAATGGTCTCGGCCCAAAATGGAACTGGCTAGCCGTAACTTTCGCGATCTTCGGTATGTTGGCCGCTTGGGGCACCGGAGCTTCAATCCAATCCAACTCTGTCGCAGATGCTTTAAATGGCACTTACGGAATTCCGCCCGTATTCACAGGTGTTGTTCTTGCGGCGGGCGCCGCGGCCGTCATCATTGGCGGTATCGAGCGTATCGGTATTGTTGCCAGTGGCGTGGTGCCATTTATGGCTCTGTCTTACATCGTCGCGGGATTAGTTGTGATTGGTATGAATTTGGAGGCTATCCCGGCTGCTTTCGCCCTAATCTTCAAAAGTGCATTTGGCTATCATGAAGCGACAACCGGAATTACGATCGGCCTTCTAATGCTGGCCATGCAAAAGGGTGTTGCCCGCGGTATCTTCTCAAACGAAGCGGGACAGGGTTCAGCCCCAATTGCGCACGCGGCGGCCCGGAACAAAGACCCCGTAAACCAAGGCGTTGTGGCTATGTTGGGTACGGTGATTGATACGTTGATTGTCTGTACCATTACGGCATTGATTATTTTAACGTCTGGTGTGATCGAACCGCAATGTTACCCAAGTCCTGAAAATCTGAAGGATTTGATCGCGGGTACACAGCCCGATGGATGTGATACGGGCGCGCCTTTGACGGCGGCAGCTTTTGATGCCTCTCTGACAAATCTCGGCAAGCATATCGTTACACTGGGTCTGGTTGTCTTCGGATTTACAACAATTCTAGGCTGGTCCTATTACGGCGAACGTTGTTGCGCCTTCCTGTTTGGCGAGAAAAGCATCAAGCCTTATCGTTTAAGCTGGATCTTTGTTGTCTTCATCGGCGCTGCGGCGCTGGCTTTCGAAGGAAGCGTTAAGAACATCGTCAACTTGTTCTGGTTGGTAGCAGATACGCTAACAGGATTGATGGCAGCGCCAAACTTGATCGCGCTGTGCTTGCTCTCGCCAATAGTCTTCAAAATGTCGAAACTGTATTTCGACGCTAAGAAAGAAGGCAAAGAGCCAGACTTCGACTCGATCGGCTAATGCAAATCCGTCCCGTTAATTTCGGTGACATAGACACGTACGCGGCCCCGCTCTCTGAGTTAGGGGCCGCAACTTTTACGGACAGCTTTGGCCATCTTTATCGGGCCGAAGACCTCTCAGCATTTGTCGCGAAGAACCATTCTGAGCAAGCACACCGACGCATTATCGAAAGTGAAGATCATCACAGTTGGGTTGCTGAAGATGACGGACATCTTTTCGGTTATCTAACCCTTTGCCCCAATGGCCTTCCTTGCGATCCACCCGAGACCAATGCCATTGAACTCGGCCGTTTATACATCCGTAAATCACATCAAGGCCTGGGCCTTGGCCAGCAGTTTATGGATGTGGCAATCCCTTTTGCCAGACAGGCCGGATTTAAGGTCATGGTGCTCAGCGTCTGGGCCGAAAATTACGGAGGTCACCGATTTTACCGGCGCAATGGATTTGAAAAAATCGGCGAGTATCAATTCCCTGTCGGCGATCACCTAGATGATGAATGGATCATGCGCCGAGCTTTGTAAGGGCTTGCAAAAAAAAGGCCCCGAACGGGGCCTTAATTTTAGATTTATCGACGACGCCGTTTGCGACGATCATCCACTGTTTCATACAGATCGTGTGCGCGCTTGGCATCTTCGTAATATCCCGTTGCTTTGTCATAGACGGTCCCACTGCTATATGAGCCCGATTGACTGTGGGACTGATAGCCTTGGCTGTAACCTTGCTGCGGGTAGCCGTAAGAGCCGCCGTGTTGTTGATAGGATCCTGACTGATGCTGAGAGCGTTCATAGGCTTCGATCACGTCCTGACCATAGCATTCACCCTTCTTCTTGCGCTCATCACAGACGACGCCCTCATATTGGTGGATGCGGTTATCATGATAGACAGGTGCTTGGTGAGTGGTCATAGGCGCGTGGTGCGTCACAGCAGGCGCATGATGCGTCACAGGCGGTGCAACATATCCAGATGAATAGCCGTCATAGGTCGGACCATGGTTGACCTGAGGCACATTATCCGGTGCCTGCGCCATTGGCTCGAGCGGCTGACCGGTATCACAAATAACCCGACGCCATTCGTAGCGTGAATTTTCCACAGGCACTTTCACACCCACACCTTCATATTGAGGCGGGACTTCGCGGGCTGGAGTCGCCCGGGCCGGCAATACATCTTCAACCGTCACAGTCTGATATTGAGCGGGAACAGGAATTTCCTCGACGCCGCCTGGATCAACGACAACCTGTTTGGTGATCGACTGATATCTGGCTTCAACTGGAATTCGATGCACGGTTGACGGCTTGGTCATCACGCGGCGCGAATAGCTAACCGTTTGCCCTGGCTCTTCGACCAGACACCAGATTTCACAGGTCGCCCCGCAAAGCTGTGGGTCGGCCTGGGTGGCACCATATTGCGTGGTTGAGTGGAAACCCTGCCCACCTGGACCTCCATTGGCCGTGGAATGGATCACATAGCCTTGCGCTTTCAGCTCAGCCGGATTGCCCTTTTTCCAAACAAGACGCGGACCGGTGACCTGACGGGTTTCCGTAATATTTTTGAACTCAGGCGGTGAAACTTGAAGTTTCTCATAAGACGGCCGCACCATCATTTGCTCGGTAACCGTTGAGTAACGTGGCTGACGCACCCGGTACTCGACACTCGGCTCCTTAATCATCACTTCCTGAGCACGGGAGGTAATCGACGGCTGCTGAACGTTATATTCCGTATAGCCGTCCTGGATCAGAACCTGTTGCATTTGAGTATCGTACCGCGCCGGAATTTCGACCCGGGCATAACATTCGCCAGGATTAGGATTCGACGGAATAGCTGTCGGGAGCGGCGGCACATAACCGTCGCCGGCTGCAGCCGTTAGGGGACTTAGGGCGAAAATCGAGACCGCCAAAAGTCCTGTTGTTTTTATCTTAGTCGACATTTTTTCCACCCACTTTCGTTAATAATGTGGTTAATGAGCTCTTAAATTATAAAAAAGTGCTCTCTCTTTCAAACAGTTCATACAGTTCCCTGTGTACGGGAAAATCACCATGTTCGCGGGATGAGTGCTTTTTGACGATTCTTTGCTGAGCTTTCGCCTTAGGCGAGAATATGTTTCAATCGGGGACTAAGCCAGATCCAAAAAAGGATAATTATTAGTGCCCCAAGCCCATTTGCCAGCGCGTCAGCAGCCGAAGCCGTACGCCCTTCACCAAATGCACCCTGCATCAACTCTATAATTACTCCATAAACAAACGTTACGGCAAATATTACCGCAAGCGACCTCTTAGGTAGAGCAAAAACCATGCCAAAGGTGAGAACACCGTAAGCGCCTAAATGGAGCAGCTTGTCGAGATTGTTTCCACTGGGCGGAGCCATGACCGAAATCATTGAGATTGTCGAAATCAAAAGGAAACTGACAATAAGGACCAACCAGCCTAAGGCGACAAGCCATTGCCACGACGGACGTGGAAATGCTGTATGATACCAAGCCGGTCGAGTAGTCATGTTTATTGCGCCTTCTGCTCTTGCCGGGATTGCTATTAATAGATAAATCTGAATAAGACCTAACCAGTAGACAATAATCAGGGCGAAATTATGACTGTTCTTGACCCAAAAGACGTTGCGAAGACTTTAGACGGCTGGACCGGTGGTGACGATTTTATCACTAAGGTTTTCCGGTTTGAGGATTTTGCCGAGGCGTTTGGCTTTATGACGCGCATAGCCATTATTTCCGATCGGATGAATCATCATCCTGAGTGGTTTAATGTCTATAACCGCGTCGATGTCACGCTGACGACCCATGATGCCGGAGGGGTCACCGAAAAAGATATCAAGCTGGCCGAAGCGATGGAAAAGGCGGTTACATAACGCCGGTTGTATTTTCAGGTGCCGCGCCCGTGATTCTGTCGGCAACATAGGGATTGTCCGCCCGTTCCTGGCCAAATGTACTGGCGGGCCCGTGCCCTGGGATAAACCGCATATCTGATCCCAAGGGCCATAATTTCTCTTTGATCGATTTTATCAGTGTGGCGTGGTCACCTTTTGGAAAATCTGTGCGGCCGATGCTTCCTCGAAATAGAACATCACCAACAAAAGCAATTTTCAGATCCTGATTGTAAATGACCACATGACCAGGCGTATGACCCGGAGTGTGAACAACTTTAAACTCGGTCGAGCCCAGTTTTAAGACATCGCCGTCTTTGAGGTATCGGTCTGGAACGACGTCCTTGCCCATGCCTGGCATGCCGTATTTGGCATAAGACGCCTCAATCTGCTCTAGCCAGAATAGATCATCTTCGTGCGGCCCGATGACTGGCGCGCCCCATTCGGTTCGTAAATCTTCGGCGGCGCCGGCATGGTCCAAATGGCCATGCGTGAGCCACATTTCCTTGATTGTCACGCCGGCCTCTTTGGCGACCTTTTTGAGCTTCTCTGGCTCTCCGCCTGGATCGACAAAGACCCCTTCCATGGTTGAAGCATCCCATAGCATAGAACAATTCTGCTGCAGCGGGGTTACAGGAATGACACGTAGTTGAATGTCAGATGAATTCTGGCTCATTTGGTCCTCATTAGTGTTCAGGCAATATTCACACAGATTGCCCTAAAGGCAACTCAACTTATCGAATTTGATGAGTTGTCTCTCTCTTACTGGCCCCGGCGTAAATGCGCGTCGGGGTCTTTTTATTGCCATCTTAACCCAATTTGTCCTTGAGATAGTCCAGTAGCTTGTCGCGCGATAAGGTTTCCTGTGCGGGCCTCGCCGATTTCCATTCCTCATTCGACTGAATAGCCTTGGCTTTTTCTGCCCCTAACCAAAGATCCTTGATGGTGACCTTACCGTCATTCATTTCGTCTTCGCCCACAATGATCGCAAATTGTATGCCGCGGCGGTCGGCATATTTCATCTGCTTCGTGACATTACCGGTGCCCACATAGACTTCCGCCCGGATGCCGGCATTACGGATGTCCTCTGCCATTTTGAAATATTCACCCAACAAACCCTTGTCAAAAACAGAGATAAAGACGGGCGGCTTGGAAACCGATTCCAGTGCCTCTAATCGTTCTAGCGCGGATAATAACCGTGAAACTCCAAAACTAAAGCCCGTCGCCGGCACCAACTGTCCTCGAAAACGAGAAACGAGATCATCATAACGGCCACCGCCGCCAATTGACCCTATCCGCACCGGGCGTCCTTTCTTATCCTTAATGTCAGCGAGAAGCTCGACCTCGAAAACTGGACCCGTATAATACCCCAGACCTCGAACGATTGAGGTGTCAAAGGCCACACGATCGGAGTCACATCCGACGGCCTCTAAAATCCGATCAATATCTTTGAGCTCCTGACAGCCGGTCTGCCCGCGCTCAGAGCCTCCAACGAGCTTCTCCAGATTTGCAATCGTCGCCCCTCGGCCGCCTTCACTCGCCGTTGTAAACCCAAGCACCGCTTTGATCGCCGCCGGAGAAAGGTTGGCTCCATGGGTATAATCACCGCTATCATCCTGACGACCCTTACCAAGTAGGGCTTCGACCCCTGAAACACCCAATCGGTCTAATTTGTCGATGGCGCGCAGAACCTGCAAGCGCTGCGCAGCGCCCTCATCCGTATTTGGCACACCTGTATTCTCTAGAACGCCATCCAAAAGCTTACGGTTGTTGACCCTGACCTGATACTGGCCGGATTTCAGGCCAACAGCGTCCATGACATCGGCGGCCAGTAGGCACATTTCCGCATCAGCTGCAGCGCCAGGCGCGCCCACGCTATCGGCATCGCATTGGACAAATTCCCGGAAACGACCAGGTCCAGGCTTTTCATTGCGAAACACACTACCGGCCTGATAACGTCGGTACGGTTTGGCCAAGCCGTCAAAATTCTCTGCCACAAAACGTGCCAATGGCGCGGTCAGATCATATCGAAGGGACATCCATTGTTCGTCGTCATCACGGAGCGCGAAGACGCCCGTATTCGGCCGATCTTCGTCGGGTAGAAATTTACCCAGCGCATCCGCATATTCGAATGCCGGGGTCTGCAAAGGCTCAAAGCCGTGCTTGTCATAAACAGAAAACGCTGCATCGATCAGCCGACGCTCTGCCCTGATTATATCAGCAGGCTTATCCTCGAAACCACGAGGTCTACGGGCTTTTGGTCGTTGGGGTTTGTTTTTCTTCTTTGACATTTTGGCTCTGTTAATTCGGATTTGCCGCGCGGGTTTAGGCTTATGCCTGTCTATTCGCAAGTCAAACCAAAATATTTCTATTCAGCGGATTTTGAAATTTTGGGGGATTGTTAACGATAGCTCTCAACCCGATATCAACCTTCTTTCGCTAAACCAATTTCAGGTTAGGGTATCGCCAGTGTAACAGCACGGCGACTTGGGTAAGGTGAAACAAGACTACGAAAACGAACACCGTAAGGCCGTCCAGAATTACATGGACTATTTGGCAATAGCGCGTCCAAAATTTCAGCGCGCTCTTGAGGCCTTGGAACAACGGTTCTTGTCGGCAGAAATTGGCATTGCTGCACGAGATATGGCCCACAAAATCTCGGGCAATGCGCTTATGTATGGCTTTCCGGAACTCGGCGATATCGCCAAAGAGTTCGAAGCTTTTCTGAACACCAAGAAAGTTCCAAACTGGGCGCAAGGCCAAACACTTTGCCTTAAACTTATCAACAAAATAGACAGCTTACGAGGCCGTGTGAATATGCCCGGCCAAGCAGAATTTGAATCTGCTTCTCTCCAGCACAACCCTACCCCTGACCGCTGGAAAACAGATTCAATCGAAACCGAGGGCTATGGCGTTAAACGTCAAATGCCCTCGGTTTTACTCATTCACGGCGAAACATTGGCGCGAGAAAAATTAGCGGATCGTTTAACCAATGACTATCAGGTCCATGCGGCTGACTCTGCCAATATGGCAATGGCATTGGCCGTCAACCTTAAGCCCGATCTGATTATTGCGTTTCAGGATTTGCCTGACATGTCGGGGACCCATATGACCCGCTTCTTTCGCCAGGTTGATGGCCTGGATCGGACGCCGGTCGTCATGCTCATGACCTCAGGAAATCCCGAAGATATCGTTGCGGCGGTCGAAGCCGGAGTAACGGATTGTTTCGAACACAATGACGACCTTCAGCCGATCCTCAATCATATTGAAGATTTATTGGAAAAGACACAGCACAGCGTCTTGATTGTCGATGATGATAAGGCCGTACGTGATTTGTTGAAAAGCCGGTTTGAAGCTTATGGCATTCGCGTCGACACGGCCACTGATGGCATAGAAGGATTGGAGTTTTTGCAGACGCAAAAACCGGATTTGATTGTCCTGGACCGGATGATGCCGCGCCTAGAAGGCGGAGCCGTACTCTATCAAATTCAGCAGGAAGTTAACTTAAAATCCATTCCTGTCATGTTAGTGACAGCAATGAATAACAGGGATGACGTTATCACCTGGTTAGAGCGTGGCGCCACTGATTACATAACAAAGCCGTTCAACCCGGATGAAGTCGTTCTGCGAGCCATGAGGCATTTGAGGACTCAGAAAAATGCTGCGTAATGTGAAAAAACTTGGACAATCTCTAATTTTGGGTACGGCCTTCGCGGCACTCCTGCCCTTATGGGCCATGGCGGCCAATCCTGAAGATATTGCGTCACAGGCACTGGCCATAGCAGGGCAGGAAAAACATTCGGAAGCGCTTGATCTTATCGCGGCGCAGCCCTTTGATATGCGCGAAACCTATGAAATGCGTTTTGCCAAGGCACGAATTTTAGCGTGGTCGGGTGATTATAAAGCCTCCGCCGCAGAATATAGTTCTTTGATGACGGATTATCCCGGTAATCCAGATATCCAAAACGGATATGGTTATCTGGAATATTATCGCGGGAACTATGATCAAGCGGAATTTCATTTCACAACCGTACTTGCCAACTATCCGGGTTATGGCGACGCGCAGACAGGGCTGAACAAAGTTCGCGCTGCGAAATCCGATAAAACAAATGCCAACTATCGCTGGCGCATTGATCTCAATGCAGGTCTTTCATCTTTTGACAATGATCAGCAAGACTGGAACGATCAGTCTATTCGCGTTGAGCACGTCCCGGGAAAAATAGCAGTACATGGCTCTGCCACACGATTTGAACGGTTTGGCATGAACGACATTCAGCTTATGGCAGGGATCCGTTCCAATACGGATAATGACTGGGACTGGGAAATTGGCGGAGGCGTTACGCCGGAAGCCGATTTTAGAGCGGACGTAACAGGACTGGCCCGGTTGGGTTATAAATTCAGGCTGGACAATGGGACAATCCTGCACAGCTCGCTGGGCTATCAGCTCGATGACTATGACGCGACAGGCACTGTACAAACGCTCACGCCTCAAGTTATGGCCTATCTGGAGAACGGCATGATACTGACCGCTCGGATGATTCATGTCATGCCGGAAAACGGACAAGACCTGACAGGCTTTTTGGGCTCAGGACTCATTCCCGTGACCGAAAGACTGGACCTAAGAGCGGGTTATGCCAATGCTCCCGAAGCCATTAACGGGGTGGTTATCGATACAGAAAGTTTGTTTGGCGGCTTATCCTATCAAATCAATGAGAGCTTGCAAATTCACGGCACTTATGCCCGCGATGATCGCGAGAGCATTTATATAAGAAACGGATTTAATGTTGGACTTACTCAAAAATATTGAGAACGTCCTTCTCTTTGCGCTTTGGTGTATCTCGGCCAGCCTGATTATCCTGTCGGTCCTCGTCGCTCTGTGGCTGTGCTATCGGCGCCTGCGACGTAATGCTCGGAATGCGGGAATAGTAGAACGCCAGGCCCGATTTGAAACCTATCTTCAGGAACTGCTGATGATGGACGCATTCCCAAAAGATTTCGAGCTTCCCAGAGATATAATTTCTGATCGAACAGCCGTGACCTCCGGACTTCTCAAATTCTTCAAGCTCGTATCCGGCGATGACGCGCTCAAGCTCAAGATAATTGTTGAAAAGCTGAACCTTGAAGATGTGGTAACAGCCCATATCACTTGGGGCAATCGGGGTAAGCGGATGCGCGCTTTTCATGTCCTTTCATTTTTAGACAGCCGCTCATCCCTCAAGACCATATCAAAATACCTGTTCTCTTCTGATAAATACATACGTCTAAGCGTCGCCAGATGCGTCGCCCGGCGTCAGGTTATGAGTCTAATTTCCGAAGTGGCGGAATCTTTAAGCTATGCTTACCCCAATGATGAAAAAATCCTCGGGGATGTTTTGAGCCGTTTTGGGCAAAATGCCATTCCAAGGATTGAATCTATGGCTCAACGCAATGGTAACGCGACCATAATCGCCGGCGTCCTTGAGGCCTTGATCATATTGCGACCAGAAAACTGCACCCTAGACCTTAGGGCCTTCTCAGAGCATGACGATGAAAGGGTTCGCGCCGCGGCCGTCGAGCTTTCGACAATTGTCTACAGTTTTGAAAAGGAGGATCTTCTCCTGCAGGGGCTTTCTGATGAAAGTCGAAAGGTCAAAATCCGTTCGCTGAAAGTCGCGGCCCGACAAAAACGCAAAGATTGTTTTGCAGATTTTTACCGCCTGATGAATGACCCCTTTATGTGGGTCCGGTATTGGGCCATGCGCGCTGCCTTGAATACAGGACAATCCGGCGAAACATTGATGCGGTCGGTATCCCGTCAAACCACTATAGTCGGAGATCTGGCTGTTGATGTTTTGAAGGAGCGCTAACATGAGCGTTCTGTATCAAGCTATTTACTTACCCGATTGGGCGCAAACCTTTATAATCATTTTGTCGATGATGATCATTTTGGTCGGTCTAATCCAAAACATTGTTTATGCGTGGAGTATTCCCCATGCGTGGCTGGAAATTAATGAGAGATCTCAAAAAGACGATACCCATGCAGAGTGGGAGCTGCTGAGATCAGAAACCCATTTACCTATTTCCATCGTTGTGCCAGCTTATAATGAAGAGGCGACCATCCGCGAAAGCGTCATGGCGCTACTAAATCTTCATTATCCGGACTTTCAAATCATTGTCGTCAATGACGGGTCTTCGGACGAGACAGCCGCGCAAATGATCAAGTCTTTTGAGATGCAGCCTGTGAACCGAGTTCGCGATGTTGGCAACATTACTCACAAGCCGATCAAGCAGATTTACGGATCGTCAAAATACACAAATCTGTTATTCTTGGATAAGGAAAACGGGAAGAAGGCCGACGCCATCAATGCCGGGCTGACCTGTGTCCGTACGCCGCTTTTTTGTGTGATCGATGCCGACTCATTATTGGATCCTAATGCATTGCTCAAAGCGGTGCGGCCATTTGTTGAGAGCTCAAAAAATGTCATCGCTGTTGGCGGCACGATTGGCATTGTAAACGGATGCACAATCCGCAACGGACATGTGGAAGAATATGACATTCCGAGCAAATTTCTGGCCCGTATTCAAGTCGTGGAATATATCCGGGCCTTTTTAATGGCCCGTCTTGCTGCGAGCCGAAAAGGGACACTGACGCTTATATCCGGCGCGTTTGGGATTTTTCGCCGAGAAATCGCTGTCGAAGTGGGAGGGTACGATACTTCTACCGTGGGTGAAGACCTGGAATTGGTTCTCAAGATGCACAGATATATGCACGATTTGGAAGAGCCATATGAAATCATGTATATTCCCGAACCGGTCTGCTGGACCGAGGTACCAGAGAACTTCAAAATTCTGGGCCGACAACGGGTACGTTGGCAACGCGGCGCCCTCGAGTGTCTTTCCCGCCACCGGTATATGTTGTTTAATCCCCGTTTTGGCCGCTTGGGCATGTTGACCATGCCACTATTCCTCTTGGTTGATATTATTGGGCCGATTGTCGAATTGCTTGGACTGCTTCTTATGCCATTATTCGTGCTGATGGGGTGGCTGAGCCTAAAATTCTTTTTGGCTTACACGGCGCTTATTTTTAGTTTCGGCATTTTTATTAGCACGATGGCCATATTCATCGAGCAAGACGAGATTGAGCGGTTCTCCAAACCTCGTCATCTTGTCACCCTGCTTTTGGTCGCCGCAGTCGAAAACTTTGGCTATCGTCAGATCAGTTCCTTCTGGCGTATGAAAGGGGTCTATCAGCACCTGACCAACAAGAAAGCCAGTTGGGGCGCCATGGAGCGCCGCGGGTTTAAAACCGCTGACACGCCGAGTTAAAGCTTTACCAGTTTCTCCGTAAAGGCTGGCTGCCGTAGACCTGTGACCGTCGTTGCCAAGCTGCGCCGAATATCAGCGCCTATCCCGTATAAAGCCGGTACAAAGAATAAGGTCACGAACAAGGCAAAGAACACGCCAAAGGCCAGACTAATCCCGATGGGGATCAGCCATTGAGCTTGTAGTGAGCGTTCGGTCAATAATGGCAAGAGACCGACAAACGTTGTCAGTGACGTCAATAGAATAGGACGGAAACGACGCGTACCAGCTTCAATAAGGGCTTCGGCGCCGTCCATACCATTGTCACGCAAACGATGCACGTAGTCCAAGAGCACCAGATTGTCATTTACGGCGACCCCGGCCGCTGCAAACATGCCCAGCATCGACAAGACTGAAATAGATACCCCCATTACCAAATGCCCCATAATCATCCCACAATAACAAAACGGAATGGCTGCTAGCAAAATCAGGATGGGTTCAAAATATGATTTGAACGAAACCGCTACGAGGAAATAGGCAATGCCGATGGCGATGAGCATAAATGTCATCAACTCGGCCTGGAATTCGGCTTCACCTTCGGCGCGCCCAATATTGCCGCGTTTGACCTCGGGATGGCGCTTTTCAAACGCGGGAAAAAAGCTCTCCTTGAGATCATCCCGAATTTCATCAATGCGCTCGGAGATAACTTCAGCACTGACGATCACAGCCCGTTGGCGTTCCCGCCTCAAAATACGGTTCGTCCCTTTCTCAAACCGGAGATTGGCAACGCTTTGTAACGGGATTTCTCGCCCATCGACAGCTCGGATCCGGATAGAATTTAAAAAATCAAGGGACTGACGATCAGCCCGCGGATAGCGCACATAAACCCGAACATCTTCCCCGTCCCGCGGTAATCTCTGTACTTCTTCTCCAAAGAAACCCTGTCGAATCTGGCGCGCGACTTCGGCGTGAGTAATACCCAAGGCCTCGGCGCCAGGTTTTAGATCGAACTGCACTTCCTCCGCAGCGCTTTCCATATCGTTGACCACGTTAAAGACACCATCATAACTACGAAGCTTGGACATGAGATCATCCGCCGCCGCGTTCAAATCCTCAAATGATTTAGCATTGAGAACGTACTGAATAGGAGGACCATCATTGCCGTCCCGATAATCGACCGAGATGGTTTCAGCATCAGGAACTTCGCCAATTAGCGCCCGCAGCCGTTCCGCCGTGTCTTTGGCGCTGAGAGATCGGGTTTCCGGCGGTACCAACTTGACGAGCGCGAGGATGTTATTGTCGCGAGACCGGGTATACCAGTTTTCTATCAGGTCCCCGCCCTTGGCTTCGATTTCTTCTTCGAGCTGTTTTTCAGCGATCTGAATTTGCTTCAAGACTTCAAGGGAGCGACTATAAGGTGTGCCTTCTGGAAGCTCGACCGTGATATTAATTTGATCAGACTCTGGCTCTGGAAAAAACGTGGATTTAACAAATCCGTTTTGTACTAGAGATATACACAAAATCATGATGGCGACAAAAATCGAAGCTGTCACATAGCGCGCTTTAAGCGCCTTTGTAATCAGAGGACGATATACGTTTTGTGCCACGTTGACGAGGCTGTCAGATATGCGGCGCTGGAATCGCATGATCCGGCTTTTTGGATTGGCGGGCTTTAAATGCGCCAAATGGGCCGGCAGGATCAACAGACATTCAAGCAAGGAAAACGTCAAAGCGAGGATGACCACGAGAGAAATCGCCCGGGTAAACTCGCTCGTACCTCCGGACAAAAACATCCACGGCGCGAAGAATATCATTGTTGTGAGAACCGCAAAGATAACCGGCTTCATCACCATATTGGCACCGTTTACGGCCGCATCCAATCCGGTATCACCCTGCTCTGTTTTGAAGTGGATCGCCTCGCCCACGATAATTGCATCATCGACGATGACGCCGATAACGAGCAAGAAGGCAAAGGATGAAATGAAATTGATCGATACATCGAAGAGTGGCAATAATGCCAATCCGCCGGCAAACGCCGCGGCGATACCAACCGAAACCCAAAAGGCGATGATTGGGCGCAAGAACAATAAGAGCGTCAAACAAACCAGTAAGAGCCCGGTGAAAAAGTTATTCAGGATCGAGCTCATCCGGCCATTGTAAATTTCAGCCGCATCATCCCAAAGCGTCATGTTCATGCCTGGTGGGAGCGCCTCTAGATTGTCTTCGATATATTTGTTGACGTTCTCGGACATTTTAACGACGTCCATCTGAGGTCCACTCATAATCTGAACGAGGACTGTTCGGTCTCCATTGACGGTTGCCAGCAAGTTGACCTGCTCAAAACCGTCAACAACTTGGGCGACGTCGCCGACCCGAATGGTCGCCCCCGATGCGTCTTGGCGGATAACTATGTCCTCAAAATCCTCTTGGCTGTCTGCCTGTTTGCGCATTCGGAGCTGCATATTGCCCGTTTCCGTTCGGACCATGCCAGACGACGTGTTGACAGACGTGCCCCGAACGGCCCGCGCCACATCCGCAAAGGTTAGTCCGTATTGACGAAGGGCCGATTCTGAGATTTCGATAGAAACTTCTTCATTGCGAACACCGAACAATTCGACTGCGGGAATATAGCCCAGAAGTGCAATCTCCCGGCGTGTCTTTTCGGCAAAGCGTTTGAGATCTCTTTCCGAGACCGTTTCATCGCCCGTAACGGCCAAACGCATCATTTCATTACGGTTACGAAACACATTGATTTGCGGGCGCTCAGCGGCGGGAGGAATTGTATTAATCGCGTCGACCTGACGCTTAATTTCCTGCATGAACTGAGCCTCATCGATCCCCTTCTTGGCAACGACAGTAACGGACCCCCCGCCCTCTCCAGCAAAGGCCCACATGCGCTGGACACCTTGAATTTCCGAAAACGCTTCTTCCATACGAACGACAATTTGTTCTTCGACATCTTGGGGCGATGCGCCGGGCCAAGCGACAAAAACATTTGCGCCCGGAAATTCCACGTAAGGATCCAGCTCGCGCTCGATCTGCATATAGCTGACGATCCCGCCAATCAGGAAAATCACCATTAAGAGATTGGCTGCGACTGGATTGGACGCCCACCATTTGATAATTGATTTCATGGCGCGCTCCTATCCGCCGGTCGCTTCAAGATCTGCCGTCGTATCGACTACGTCGATTTTCATACCGTCCGCCGCGCCTCTTATGGGCGAGATGATGACCTGCTCTCCGCTGGACAGACCGTCCAATATAATGGCTCGGTCCCGATCTGAATCCCGGACAGACACATTCCGAATTTCCAGGGTTTTATCTGGCTTTGCGATGAAGACTCGGTCTTTGCCGCGCAGACCACTTCTGGGGATAATCACGGCCTGGGAAACGTCCTCGCCGCTCAAACTCGCATCTACAAAGGTTCCTGGAACTAACGGGGCCTGACCTTTGGCAAAAGGGTTGCGGACTTCAGCATAGGCATAGAGAACACGGCTTTGCGGATCAAAGCGGCTATCTGTACGAACGATTTCAGCCTGCCAGCTGGCCATAGACCCGGCAACATCAGCCTTCAACTTGACAGGGATGCCTTTGCCGCTGGCGGCAATAAACCCGGCCGTTATTCCGGCTTTGCCTAAGTCCTGATTGGTTAAAGGAAGCCGCACATCCATAATGTCAGAACTGTATATCTCTCCCATGGATTGCGCGGTCCGGACATAGGCACCCGCATTAACATCCCGCTTTATGACTCGCCCTGAAAAAGGCGCAAAAATCGACGTTCGAGCTAATTGCAACTCCGCTTCGGCCAGTTGGGCTTTCGCCGCGTCCAGACGCGCTCTGGCTTCTGCCATTTGCGGCTCTCTTAAGACCAGAGCGGACGGCGCGCCGCCATCGCCTAATTCAGCCCAGTCGCGACGAGCAATTTCGCTCTCGGATTTTTCCCGCATAATCGTCGTTTCGGCCTGAGCAATATTTGCGTTGGCCTGGACCACCCGCAATTCATATTCCGCTGGATCAATTCGTGCCAAGAGCTCGCCTTTTTGAAAGGCTCCGCCTTCGATGAATTTTGGCGACATATAAGTCAGCATGCCGCTAACTTGGGGGACCAAATTGATTTGA
>CALDSY010000248.1 GCA_937924355.1 uncultured Caulobacterales bacterium | reverse complement strand
GACCATGCGCGTGCCGCCGCCGGCCGGGCTGTCGAGCAGGTAGACCTTGCCGGGCGACCACCGGTTCCAATCGGCGCCGGGCGCGCCGAAGCGGGCGAAATGGCCCCAATGGCTCATCATTTGCTCTGAGAGCGCCAAGCGGCCGGGCGCGTTCTTTTTGGTGAATATAAACTTATCAGCCTCGCCCAGGAACTGGAACTTGCCAAAGACAAAGGGGATTTCCAGCGAGTGCGCCGCGCCGAACATTTGCGCGAAATCGGCCGTGAAATATTTGCGGCCCTCATCCCAGTCAAAGCGGTAAGTCCAGACATCTTTGTGACCGCCGCGGGTCATGGCCTCTGCCGGGGCCTCGACCGCGCGCACCCGCCACAGGCGGCTGGGATAGTCGGACATGGTGTTGTAAAATTGCTTGTCGCGCACCATGGGGATGGCGCCGAACACCCATCTGACCAGGCGCTTATTGAACAGGGCCCAGAGCTTCATCTCGTCCTTATTTGTACCAGTGATAATGGGTACGGCGTTAAAGGTGGCCGGAGAGTGAAACGCCTCGCGCAGGGGCGCGCGCGGCAGGACCACGCCGTCCTCGATGATGCGCGGCAGCTCTTGGTCATCCTCGCCTAGCTGCCCCTCATAGGCGGCAAAGAGATCGGTGAGGGCGACGCCCCGCAACTGATCGGCCAGCTGTGAAGGCGGGACGGCGTCTCCGAACAACCGCGCCGCCGTATTGTCGCCGGACAAAGCGTGGGTCGTCTCGGCCTCTCTCAGGGGCGTGGAGTCAAAACTGCCGGACTGAATGATGGCTTTGTGGAACAACCCCTTGGCTTTGGGGCTAGCGAGCAGGGTCGCCACATTATGGCCGCCGGCGCTCTCGCCAAATATGGTGACATTATCTTTGTTGCCGCCAAAGACGGCCGCATTGGCCTGTATCCACTCAAGGGCGGCGATGTGGTCCAGATTGCCGAAATTAGCGGCCCGGTCGAGCTCGGTCTCGGCGGAATTGCGGATCGCGCTTTGGGCGAACCAGCCCAGCGGCCCGAGCCGGTATTGCACCACCACGACCACCACATTTTCCTGCGCGGCCAGTTTTGATGGATCATATTGCTCAGCCCGGCCCCACGTATTGGAACCGCCATGGATCCACATCATGACCGGCAGGTTTTTGCCCGTACTGTTCGCCGGCGCATGCACATTCAGATAAAGGCAGTCTTCCTGTCCGATGACCGCGCCGTTGGGGATATTTTTGACCTTGGGCCCGCTATCAAAATTACCGCGAATTTGCGGGCACCAGGGCGCGTGCTCTGTCGCCTCGCGCACCCCGCTCCAGGGCTGGACCGGACGCGGCGCCCGCCAGCGCAAATCACCCACAGGCGGCGCGGCAAACGGAATAGCGCGCCACACATGGGCGCCGCTGGCATCGTCCACAAAGCCGGTGATCTGTCCGCCCGTGACGGTTTTACTCGTCGCAGCACTTGTTATAGGCACGGGCGGCAAATCCGGCGTCGACGCGCAGGCGGATAGCAAAGCCAGACCGGCGGTGAGTAAAAATTTATGGGCTTTGAAATTTCTGGGGCGTTTGATCATGGGGCGTGTGTAAGGGAAAGTGTCAAGCGCCGCAATAAGGACGAATGGTTGGGTGCATGACAGACTGCGCAACTTTCTGTCATCCGACGGGAGGGGATGGGTGATCGGTCCGCTGCGTAACTGGTGATAAAAATATATACCACGCCCCCATCCGTCTTCCCGGCCCCCTAAACAAAAGAGAGCCGGGATCCATGCACCCTTTGACCAACAGAGCTGTGGATCCCGGATTAAATCCGGGAAGACGGGGTTGGGTGATGTGGGCAAATTAAGCAGGAACAACCAAATCACAATCAAAGTTCAGATGTCCGCCGCCTAATCACGGCGGATAAAGAGATTTGCAAATTTAGCGGCCTGCCTCATAAAGCTAGGCATGAAACTTTTGAATGCCGTCACCCAAATCCAAAATTTATACCGAGTGCCCAACGATCCTGAAAAATCTGAAGATGAAATAAAAGATGTCTTTGCTATTGCGCATAAAAATTTTCATCAGGCATTGGACACGGAGCAAGACGCGACAGTCATTGAAACCTGCCTGTTAGCTGACCCCAATTGGGAATTATCCGTAGAGGCCAGAGAAGCCTTGCTTCGGAAAGGAAAGGCATTGGGACTTTCGTCTCAAGCTTTCTTACTGGATTACTATTCATATCTCGGGGCTCACCTGGATCCAGGCGAGGAAAAAACAAAGGCAAAGAAGTGGGTGGATGACTTTTTAGGGAAGCAGCCCAGGTGACGCTCACGGCGCGAAATAAGGTCGACATGCCTGAACATCGTCACAATCTTTCCCCAATCCTTCCACGATTTTGACCAGACCAGCCTCTAACGATGATATAGATCGCAATAAATGAGGCTCGCATGAAACGGTTTTTGAAAACGGCCTGTCGGGTGATGGCGGGATTGACGGTGACATTGCTATCGAGTGCCGGGGCGAGTGTGGGGGCGTGGGCGCATGAAATCGGCATAACACATTCGAAATGGTACCCCCCGGCGCCTAAGATTGACACCGGTTCGGGACATATTGTGACGCCGTTTTGTGACGGTAAATACGAAGACGTCGCCAGTGGGCTGCATGCCTTT
>CALDSY010000247.1 GCA_937924355.1 uncultured Caulobacterales bacterium | reverse complement strand
TGAGCGCACTCAGCCACGGCGTCGGGTTTCTTACGCAGCCCCATTGGAGGCTCGTGATGATAAATGTTTCCCACATCGTATTTGTCTTTGATGATCTCGATGATGTCCTTGTCAGCGCCGATCACCGTAATGTCGTCGTCCTTTGTCAGGATATTATCAAAAATCTGCTGCGTGAGATCAGAACCCGGAACGGCTTTTAACGGGATATCTGAAGCATTTGCCATCAGTTCCAATATGCGAGAGTCACACACAGATAACCAGGCAGCTTCATAGAGCGGCTTAAAAACATCAGGCTCTTTGGTCAGGCGAACAATATGATCGACATTCGGTGTCACAATATACCGAAAGGGCGTATCTTTAGTCATCCATTTTGCTCGGCTGAGGGTTTGCAGCGGATCTAGCGGGTGAAACTTTGCACCCAGAAACGCGTAGCTGCGCGGGTTGACGCGCCAGTCTAGGATCTGTTTCTTGTTGAAGATAACGTCGTCTTCAGACGACAGAATTTCCAGCTTTTCAGCTGCATTTTCGGCAATAGTCATTTTTTCCACCTTTTCACCTGGTGGGGAAAATAGACTAAAATGTTTAGGATTGGGTTAGCGGGCGAGTTCCTTCATGGCCCCTTCCAGGCCCGACAAAGTCATCGGGAACATGCGGTCTTCACCAATAATGTCCTGGATCATTTGCGTTGATTGGGAATATTGCCAGTATTTTTCTTGAGTCGGGTTGATCCAAACCATGTGAGGATAGACCTCGGCCATGCGTTGTAGCCAAACGGCACCAGGTTCGTCATTCCAGTGCTCGACAGATCCGCCGCGGACTGCAATTTCGTACGGACTCATAGCCGCGTCACCGACAAAAACGACCCGGTAATCCGACGGGTATTTGTGCAGTATGTCCCAAGTTGGTGTGATCTCTCGCATACGTCGTATATTGTCCTTCCAGACGTGCTCATATAGGCAGTTGTGGAAGTAGAAATATTCTAACCGTTTGAACTCTGACTTAGCCGCAGAAAACAGATCTTCCACCTGTTTAACATGGCTATCCATTGAGCCGCCAATGTCAAAAAGCGCGAGAACTTTAACAGCATTGCGTCGTTCTGGGCGCATCTGAATGTCGAGCCAGCCCTGTTTGGCAGTCCCGCGGATTGTTCCGTCCAGGTCAAGTTCCTCTGCAGCCCCCTCACGGGCAAATTTGCGCAGGCGTCGCAAGGCGACCTTGATATTCCGCGTACCGATTTCCTTATCACCGTCTAGGTTTTTAAATTGTCGCTTGTCCCAGACTTTTACGGCTCGTCCATGGCGTCCTTCATTCTGACCAATTCGGATGCCTTCCGGATTATATCCGTAAGCGCCAAACGGCGAGGTCCCTGCAGTCCCGATGTTCTTGTTCCCGCCCTCATGGCGTTTATCTTGATTTGCAAGGCGCTCTCTGAGGGCTTCCATGATTTTATCAAAGTCACCGAGACCTTCGATTTCGGCCATTTCCTCTGGCGATAAATACTTTTCCGCCATGGCCCTGAGCCAGTCCGATGGGATTTCGCCTTCGGCCATACCAAAAATATCATCCAGATAATCCATGCCTCTAAACACATGACCAAAGACCTGATCAAACTTGTCCAAATCCCGCTCGTCTTTGACCAATGCCGTGCGCGAAAGATAGTAAAACTGATCGACGCTGTCCTCGACGACATTCTTATCCAACGCTTCAAGTAGGGTTAGATATTCCCGGATCGTGACCGGAATTTTAGCCGCCCGGAGTTCATTAAAAAAGGTCTGAAACATTATTTTGTCTTTACGGGGTCCTCATCCTGGCATTCGCCCTTATAGGCGGCGCTCACGCCTCGGGAATGTGCTGAGCATTCATTGCCATAGGTTTTTCCATCACAGCCGCAGACGGGATCATATCGTTGCGTGCACATTTCTGGGCGGGGTTCACAGGTTCCCATTTGATCGGCCGCTCCGCACTGAGCCTCGATTTCCATAAGGCAAAAGTCTGTTTTTTCGGCGCAGACGACTCCCGCAATTCCGCCGCAAGCTTCGCCGGATTGGGCTTTGGCGCCCACAACAGTTTCGACTTGAGCGCCTGTTTTTCCAGCGTCCGACGTGGGGGCGGGATCGGGTTTCCCATTCTGGGCGCAGGAAACGAGCAAAAACGCACCAAAAATCATGAGTTTTAAGAAAATATTTTGCATAATTCTAGTTCTCCTGAGCTTCGCCCCTTCTAAAGGCTGAAATAACTTTGACAATCAAATGTTTAATTGAATAAACAATCGTAGGGGAAATTCATAACCCGATTTTCATTCCAATTTAAGGGGAATTTAATGAGAAAACTCACAACCAAGTTTGTATTGTCTGCTTCAACCGTGTTGTTGACGGGAGCCTTTGCGACAACGGCCGCTGCCCAATCGGATTCAGGGTGGCACAATGCACATGACAACGCCGCGTTTAAACGCTGCGGTACGCCACACAAATCAGAAAAAGAAGTGGCGATGATCGAAGAATATGTCCGAGGCCAGATGGGTCGCGCCGGCCTGAAAAAAGGCGGTAACGGCGGCGGAAAGCCTGGCGGCGGTGATGGCGGCGGCGGTGAAGAGCCGGCCCCAACTATTCGCCCAGCTGGCTCTGTCGTATTTGACACATATTACCACGTCATCTGTGACGATAACGGCAATAACTGTAATACGGACGCTGAAGCCCAGGCTCAGATGGACGTTTTAAATGCTGCGTTTGCGGGTTCAACAGGCGGCACGGCAACCCCGTTCCAATTCAATCTTGTCGAAATTACGCGCACGAATAATTCCTCATGGAATACGGCTGGTTATAACAGCACTGCCGAACGTCAGATGAAAGAGTCTTTGCGCCAAGGTGATGCAACGACGCTGAACATTTATTCCGCGCGTATTGGCGGCGGTCTATTAGGTTGGGCGACATTCCCAAATGACTACGGTTCCAATCCGTTGATGGATGGTGTTGTCATTCTGGACGAAAGCGTTC
Source organism: uncultured Caulobacterales bacterium (assembly GCA_937924355.1). Lineage (GTDB taxonomy): Bacteria > Pseudomonadota > Alphaproteobacteria > Caulobacterales > Maricaulaceae > JACOMS01. The sequence goes on along the minus strand of CALDSY010000247.1, from coordinate 6,006 downwards.
CTGGCGGCTCTGCGGCCCCTTATAACGAAGGTGATACCGGCACGCACGAAGTTGGTCACTGGCTTGGCTTGTACCACACCTTCCAAGGTCGTGGCTGTAAAGGCAATGGAGACTTCGTTTCTGATACGGCTCCAGAAAGCACGTCAGCTTCGGGTTGCCCTGTTGGTCGCGACACATGTCGTGGTGACGGTCCTGACCCGATCTACAACTTCATGGACTATACAGACGATAGCTGCATGTTCGAATTCACGCCGGGTCAGACTGAGCGTGCGGACCAGTTCTCTATTACTTACCGTAAGTAAGATTGGTCATATCAAAAAATTAGGGTGCCTTCGGGCACCCTTTTTTATTCTAAATTTTTTAGGAACTATCCAGTGCGGACGTCGGTTTCGAGACGGGCCGCCAAATCCGGGTCTAGCCGGAGCGCCATAGCGAGATCATCCAGATAGTGCCGCTCTTTTTCATTGAGGCCATTGGCAATCCGGCAACTGGCGGCGTAAATCTCGCGCGCTGCCTGATCCGAGTCTGACAGGCGGGCAATCTCAACTGGGTCGCAATCTTGATCCAAGACATTGCCTAAATCGATTTCGTCATGGGATTTGATAAACGCCATCTCGTCATCTGATATTTCGCCGTCGGCCTTGGCCGCTGAAATCATGGCCCGCAAAATAGCCTCTGAACGATTATTAGCTTTGGGACCGGTAATCATACCAATCACGTCGTCTTTCCAGTTGGTCGGCATTTTGCCGCCATTTTTTTGATAGGCTTTGTAGGCCAGTGTTCCTAGACCCGCCAGTCCGCCTAGGGTTGCCAGCTTCCGTCCTGACTTAGATTTCAGAACCAACAAAAGCGCGCCCGCAGCAGCGCCTGTGCCAACGCCTTTTCTGAGCGCCTCGCGTATTTTCGGCGTATCCTCCAGTCCAAGCTTTTCAATCAGAAGGTCTTCGCCTTTTTTTCCAAGCTCTTTGCCTTTGTCCATTGCCCCGGTGGCCGCGACCTTGGATTTGGCATCTGCCGCCAATTCCCGGCCTCCGCTTAAAATTTCGTTGAGCAGGTTTTGAATATTTACGCTAGCATCTGTCATGATAGTCCCCATAATTGCTGGATAATCCCGAGATTATCCTTAGTCTATAAGTCCCTAATATTGAATGACCAATGGCAGTACCATGAAGTTTTCCCGCATATTTCTAATTGCAATGCCTTTATTGCTCATTGCTTTGGCCATTTGGCTCAAAACACCTAATCCTAAATATGATGGAGAATCGATCCGCGCGACGGCCGCAGAATATGACGCTCGAATCATACGGGACAATTGGGGGGTGGCCCATATTTTTGGTAAAACCGATGCAGATACATCTTTTGGGCTCGGCTATACACATGGGGAAGATGATTGGGAAACGCTACAAGAAGTCATTATGACCTCTCGCGGAATGTCCGCTCAGTATCTTGGTTCCAAGAAAAATCTGGTGGGCCTCGAGGCCCCTGTGCAGGATTATCTATACGACCTGTTCAAGGTCAAAGAAGCCGTCGAGCGCAAAATCGGAGTCGAGGTTTCTCCCAAAGCTCAGGCGCTAGCAAAAGCCTATGCGGATGGTCTTAATTTGTGGGCCGTAGAAAACCCCGGCCGAGTGCTGCCGGGTATTTTACCAATGACGGACATTGATGTGCTGGCGGGATATACTTGGGCCACACCGTTTTTCTTTCGAATGGATGAAGAGCTTCAATTAATATTCGCAGAAGGGGAAGCCCCGCCCGTCGGTCCATATCAATCGTCGCACCACTATACCCATGGGACCGTTTTGGGGTCGAATGCTTTTGCCATCGCGCCAAGCCGTTCGGAAGATGGTCATACCCGTCTTGTTGTGAATTCTCATCAGCCTTTTGTTGGACCCTATGCGTGGTTCGAAGCCCATGTCGTGTCAGAAGAAGGGCTTAATCTAGCCGGCGGCGGATTTCCTGGAACCCCCATATTAGCGCAGGGTGTCACCCCAACACATGGGTGGGCTCACACCGTTAACAAGCCCGACCTTACGGACATGTTCAAGCTTGAAACAGACCGGGACAAAAATCCAAAAAAATACAAACTGGACGGGGAGTGGGTGGATTTTGAAATATCCAAGGCCAGGTTCCGCTTCAAAATATTGGGGCCGTTTTCTTTTCCGGTTTCCAAAACCATGCGCTGGAGCCAACACGGGCCGGTCCTTGAGACGGATAGCGGATATTACGCCATCAAGTTTTCTGGCCTGCAAGAGGTCGGCGCGCTGGATCAGTGGTATGCCATGAGCAAGGCGGATACATTGGACAAATGGAAAGCCGCCCTGGATATGAATGGGGTGCTGAGTTTCAATGTGGTTTATGCCGACAAAGAGGGCAACATCATGACGCTCTACAACGCCCGTATGCCCGAGCGTAAGCTAGGGCCCGAATGGCAAGGCGTCTTGCCCGGCGATGACTCCTCTTTGATTTGGGACAGCTATTATCCGGTCTCGGCTTTACCGCAAATCTATAATCCAGAGAGCGGCTGGCTATTCAGTGCCAATTCCTCTCCATTCTTTGTGACCGACGAGGGGCATAATAATGTGAGGGAAAACTACCCGGAAGAGTTTGGGATTGAGCCTAGAATGACAAACCGCGCGCAGCGGTCATTGGCATTATTCTCAGCGGACGACGCCATATCGGCGGATGAGGTTTTGAAATATCGGGCTGACGGAACTTATCAACCCGGCGTGCATATCCGGGACATGCAACAGAAAATCGCGGCCATGACTTTCGAAGACACGACATTGCAAAAAGCGCAACGCTTGATCAAAAACTGGCGCGGATCCACAGAGGTGGAAGATCGACGTGCGGCCATTGCAATTCTAACCGGCATGAACGCCATGGGGTTTGAGCTTAAAGACGACAAAATGCCTTTGGAGGATGCGTTGAAGAAAGCCAGTTCCGAACTTCTCGAAGTCTATGGACGTTTGGATCCGCAATGGGGTGAGGTGAACCGATTGCGGCGGGGGGATGTGGACCTACCCTTAAGAGGCGGGCCAGATACACTGCGCGCCATCTATGGCATGTATGAAAACTTTGTAGAGAATAAGGGGCTGACGGCGGTGGCTGGAGATACTCACATCATGATTGCCGATTGGGATGAAAACGGCGACGTGGTGGTTCAGTCTATCCATCAATTTGGCGCGGCCACTTTGGATGAGACATCACCTCATTATGCCGATCAGGCTCATCTTTTTGCCCGTGAGGAATACAAGAACATGCCTATGACTCTTGAGGAGGTGTTGCCGCTCGCAACGCGGGATTATCGGCCTGGGCAATCCCAATAAGGCATTAAAAAACCCCGCCAGTGGCGGGGCTAATTTCTTGTCAAGCCAGATTGGGCTTAGTTCATTGTGTAGACAACACCAAAACGAAGGGCTGTATCTGTCTTTTTCTTGCCCGGAGTAGGGTCCGTGTGGTGATCTAGACGATAAGAAACACGCGCTGCCAGATCGCCCATGAGCTGGGCTGACAGACCGATTTCATTCCAGATATAAGTATCGCTCTCGCCCCAAAGGACTTCCGTGTCGTTATAGAGCGAAACGTTTTCGTTGAGTGCGTAATCAAAGTCAGAAAACCCGCGAACAGCGACCTCGTTGACCCGGTCGCCATCGACAAGCAGTCTTTCTAGATTGGTTGCACCAACTGGAAGTGTATTGTCGAAATTAGGGTTAGCAATGTCGTAGTCCTGTTCCAGCTGTGAACGGTAACCCACGCCGGCTTCGACGTTCCAGCCAACAGGATCTGGCATGATGACTTTATAACCAAGCCCGGTGCCAACGAAATAACCGTTGCTGTAGGCGCCGAATTTGTCGCTGTACCAGTCGGCGTTACCATAGACATAGGTCCGCTCATTAAGATTGCGGTCAATCTGGTAACCGACGGCAAAGCGCTCCTTATTTCGGTTGCTATCGACATTGCCGTAATCGGCTAATGCGTCGAATTTGTGGTTCCATTTGTCACCGGCTTTGGCCAGTTTCAAACCCAAAGACAGGTCTTCGGTATCAGTGTTACCGCCGGTCTTGCCACCCGCAAGAGAGGCTTCACCGGCCCAGCCATTACCATCGCCGTCTTGAGCAAATGCTGCGCCCGCAAATGCCAAGCTCATAGCCGTAGCAATTGAAATTTCTTTGAACATAACAAAATCCTTGTGTCAAAATTGTGCCCGTGTGGGATAGTCAATTATGCTGTACGAATAATGAACAGAAACCGACTTAAGGTTAATTTTTGTTAGGGTTTAAGGTGGGGGAGGAGCGTAATTAAGTTTATTCGGCTTTGAGCGCATTGATTTGGTCGCGCAATTCGGCGGCCAATTCAAACTCTAAATTCTCTGCCGCCTCAAACATGCGTTTCTCAAGATCGGCGATAACGGCAATCATATTGTCGCCGAATTTTTCTCGGGCCTCCTCAAGCAAGCTGCGTTGCGGGCGTCCCGTTTTTCCAAATTTGTTCGAGTCCTTATGACCAAATTTAGCCTGCTCATCTTCAGCGACCTGATCTCGAACCACGCTCGATACGCCGCGCAGAACGGTTTGCGGCGTAATGCCGTGTTTTTCGTTGTGCGCGATTTGGATATTTCGGCGGCGCTCCGTTTCATCCATGGCCCGCTGCATAGAGCCTGTGATCCTATCGGCATAAAGTACCACATGGGCTTCGCTGTTACGGGCCGCGCGGCCAATGGTTTGTACCAGTGAGGTTTCCGACCGGAGAAACCCTTCTTTATCGGCATCTAGAATGCCCACAAAGGCACATTCCGGGATATCCAGGCCTTCGCGCAGCAGGTTGATCCCGATCAGCACATCAAACACGCCGAGGCGAAGATCCCGGATGATTTCGATCCGTTCCAGCGTATCAATATCGCTATGCATATATCGGACACGGATGCCTTGATCGTGCATATATTCCGTTAGGTCTTCTGACATTTTCTTGGTCAGTGTTGTCACCAGAGAACGGAAGCCTTTGGCGGCAACTTTACGCACTTCATCTATGACATCATCCACTTGTGAAGCGCCGTCGAGAGAGACGGGACGGATTTCCACGGGCGGATCGATTAGTCCCGTTGGCCGAATGACCTGCTCGACAAAGACGCCTTGCGTTTTATCCATCTCCCATGTGCCCGGCGTGGCCGACACATAGACCGTTTGCGGCCGCATGGCTTCCCATTCGTCAAATTTTAGCGGGCGGTTATCCAGCGCTGAAGGCAGGCGGAATCCATGTTCGGCCAAAGTGGATTTGCGGCTGAAATCGCCTTTACTCATGGCGCCGATCTGCGAGACAGAAACATGGCTTTCATCCATGAATAAGAGCGCGTTATCGGGGAGATATTCAAACATGGTTGGCGGCGGCTCGCCTGCTTTTCGCCCGGTCAAATATCGAGAGTAGTTTTCAATACCTGAGCAAAAGCCCTGTGCTGCCATCATCTCCAGGTCAAACTCAGTCCGTTGAGAAAGGCGCTGGGCTTCGAGAAGCTGATGATTGGCTTCATACTCTGCCAGGCGTCCGACAAGTTCCCGCTTTATGCCTTTAATAGCGCTTTGCAGGGTCGGGCGGGGCGTCACATAGTGGCTATTGGCATAGATACGTACAGCGTCCAGCGTTTGCGTGGTCTTGCCCGTGAGCGGGTCAAAGGCCGTAATGGCGTCCACCTCATCACCAAAAAAATCAATGCGCCACGCCGTATCCTCATAGTGAGCCGGGAACACTTCGACCACATCGCCGCGCACCCGAAAGGTTCCGCGTGTAAAGGCCAGATCATTGCGCTGATATTGCAGCTCCACCAATTGCGCCATGAGCTCGCGTGGGTCTTTGCTGTCGCCCTTGGCTATATCCACGGTCATGGCCGTATAGGTCTCCACCGAGCCGATACCGTATATGCAAGAGACGGAGGCCACGATGATACAATCATCGCGCTCTAGAATGGACCGTGTGGCTGCGTGGCGCATGCGGTCAATCTGTTCGTTGACCGAG
>CALDSY010000246.1 GCA_937924355.1 uncultured Caulobacterales bacterium | reverse complement strand
ATGCATGCGGCGGCCCAGAGTTTGGTAGGACAACATGATTTCACGACGTTCCGGGCCAGCGAATGCCAGGCTAATTCCCCGGTGCGCACACTGGATGAAGTCACAGTGTCCCGCGCCGCTGACGAAGTTCATATCAAGGTCCGCGCCAGAAGCTTTCTGCACAAACAGGTTCGCTCCATAACCGGGACGCTCAATGAAGTCGGACGCGGTAACTGGACCGCTGACGATGTCAGGGACGTGTTAGAAGCGCGTGATCGCACGGCGTGCGGCCCCGTCGCTCCGCCCGAAGGTCTCTATTTGACCCGTGTCAAATATGAGTGATAAGCTCGATCAATAACTGTGGAAAAGAGATGAGCGAAGAGACCGATAAGCCAGAAGACAGCAAGCCCGAAACCACAAAGGGCAAAGTCATTGCGGGGACCAAGAAAACCGTTGAAGTGGTTGAAAAGGTCGGCGCGACGGCCGAAGTGGCCAGTAATGCTTTTGGCATGGTCAAATGGGTGGCGATCGCCGTTGTGACTTTGTCGGTTTTAGGCGGCGGCGCAGCCATTTACAAAACCATCACTAAACCCGTTGCGGCGGTCACTGATGCGGGCAAAGCTGTCGCTGAAAAAGTCACGGGCGGCGTAGGGGCCATTGCTGACAAAGCCGGTGATATAAAGGACAGCGCCACAAGCCTGATCAATCACGGCGATATCCCGGTTAGTGATCAGGCCAAGTTCAATCAACTGGCAGAGGCCGCTTTTGCGACGCTTTTCAAAATGGATGGAACCAAACCCGATGGCGTGCGCGAGCGCATGTATCGCCGTACGAATTTTGGCGGAAGCGGCGGTAAAATCTGTAAACAAGACCTAGACTACGGCGGCGGACCCCTGCTCAGCTACGCGGCCGCGGATGTTGACGCCCATGAAACAGCGGCGCAGCTAGGCTCCAAAGATGACCGTTTAATCCGGATGATTATCCGCGCCTCTGATGATGACATTAAGTTTAATGCCGCCTATAATTCTGAGACGGGCAATTGGGAGATGAATTGGAGCAAAGGCACGATCCGCAAACCGGTTAGCGGTAAAATAGCTGACGCCCGGATTATGGACATTCTGGCGGCCGTTCCCGAAAACTGTAAATAAGCGTCGCCGCATAGGCCAACTGCATATTAGACCTTAAATCCTTTGTTCAAATATCCTATTTATAAGGGGATATGGATGACAATGTTCCAAATTCTACAGAGCCCGTGACGACAAAGACTAAGGTCGAAAAAGTCCGGAAAGAGTCATGGGCCCCGGCGGTGAAGTGGCTGTTCATCTGTTTGACCATGTTTCTATTCACCCTGATCCTATACAAGGCGTACCGGGTGGTGACTGCGCCGGTTCGAGGGATTAGCGACGCCGCAGAATTGATTAAAGATCAAACCTCCAATGTATCTAATCGGTTGGACGTGGCCCTCAAAAAACCCAAATCTTTTAGTCAGCTCTCCGAAGAGGCATTTAATATTCTCGTTGAATATCCGGTACAGAAACCCAGCAAATTCGGTGAGAGCTTGTTCTGGGCGCAGCATTTGCGCGGGAGCAAGGGCCAGGTTTGTGCCTTTAAAGTCAACTTTGGAGATGGCGACATTCCGGTTTATACAGCCGCGAATAACAGCAAATATAAGACAGCTAAAGCTGTAGGCTCTTTGCAAAATAGGATTATTCGCGTGCATTTGCTGACGGGTGGTGAACAAATTGGCCTCAGATCCTATTGGGATGATCAGGCTAAAAAGTGGAAAATGCGGTGGCGGCGTATGACCTTTTCCAAACCGCTAAATGATGAGGGCGCGCAAAAAACCCTGCGCCAGATTTTATCTGAAATCCCCGAGCGTTGTGTTATCCGCCCAGCCGCGTCACCCCAATCAGAACAACCATAAGCCCGAGCGCCGTTATCATACAGCCAGCGAGAATGGCCGCCCCCCATTCGAATGCGGCGATCTTTTGCGCCAGACGTATATCGATGGCTAGCGTCCCGAGATAGAGAATGAAAGCGATGGGTAAAATCGCCGAAAATGAGACTATGCTCATATAACTTAGGCCAAATAAAGCCCCGGCAATGAGGGCCAAAAAAAAGAAACTCCAATGCCGGACAATCACCCAAGATTTTAAACGCTCATCTTTTTGGAAGGCTTTTCCTAGAAAATAGGCGACGGCAAAAAATGAAATCCCGTAAAACAAGAATACTAAAACGAAATATATGGGCCGGATAAGCCCGGGTAATTGACCATCAAAATCCGGATTGGCCGTGAGAAGATCGACATGTTGTTTGTGAATGGCAGCCGCGCAAATATAAAAAAACGGCAGGGATAACGGGATCGTCAAAAACGACTGCTGGAAACCTTTTTCTGACACGTCAAAGAAATTTCGCCAATCCTGATCCGTGCCCAGAGCTTTGAGGCAACCGGAAAAATACCGCGCCAAATTCACGCAAAATACCTTTTTAAAACCTGAGTATAAATCTCAGTCAGTGTGTAGATATCGGATACGGCCACCCGCTCATTGACCTGATGCATGGTGGCGCCGACCAGTCCAAATTCCGCGACGGGGGCATAATGGGTGATATATCTAGCATCGGATGTTCCGCCAGATGTCGAGAGCTCTGGACGTCGCCCGGTGACGTCTTGGACGGCTTGTTGTAGCGTGTCCGTAAAGCTGTCTGGGTCGGTCAGAAAGGCTTCTCCAGTGACCCGAAGGTCCGCTTCGATAACGATATCATTGGCGGCGGCTACGTCCTCAACCAGAGCCTTAATATGGGCCTTGAGATCGTCACCTCTATGCTCTGTATTGAAGCGGATATTGAACATGGCGCGGGCGGTCTCCGCGATGACATTATGGGCCGTATTGGCCACATCAATGGAGGTCACCTCGAGATTAGACGGCTGGAAAAACTCATTACCGTCATCGAGATGCCAGGCCAGCAAGCGGGTCAATAGATCCATCAAAACCGGGACGGGGTTCTTGGCGCGATGGGGATAGGCCACATGGCCTTGTTGACCTTTGACAGTGAGCTTAGCGTTGAGCGAGCCTCGACGCCCATTTTTTATCATATCGCCCAGAGCGTCCGGATTTGTTGGCTCGCCGACCAGGCAATGATCAATGGTTTCGCCGGCCGCGATAATCGCTTTCAAGAGCTTGTCGGTTCCATTGACAGCAGGACCTTCTTCGTCGCCCGTAATCAAAAAACTAATAGAGCCTTTGGGTTGCCAGCCGGTTTCCAGCAGGTTGGTCATGGCCGCGACAAAGGCGGCAATGGCCCCCTTCATATCGGCCGCGCCGCGCCCGACAAGTTCACCGTTTTTAAGGGCCGCTTCAAAGGGATCGCTCTCCCATTTGGCGGTATCGCCAACGGGGACTACATCTGTGTGGCCAGCAAAACAGAAATTTGGCGCTGTCGTGCCAAGGCGGGCATAGAGATTATCTACGCGGTCCTCGTTATCCCCAAATGGATAGCGGGTGCAGTTAAAGCCCAAGCCTTCCAGATGGGTTTGCAGGACATCCAGCGCGCCGGCGTCCACCGGGGTAACAGATGGCTTGCGGATTAGCTCTTGCGCAAATTGGACCGGGTCGCATGTAAGGTCTTGGGACATGAAGCGCTTTTAGCGCGCCCGGCGACTTACGCAAGCGGCAGGCTGAAAGAAAAGCTCAAACTTTCTTTTTCGGCAGAAAGGGTCGGCGTCAGTTTTGTATCGTGCAAATCGGCAATCCGCTTGGAAATGGCCAGACCCAACCCGCTGCCCGTTTCGACTTCGTGGGGGCCGCGTACGAAGCGGTCAAACATTTGATCGACAAGATATTCGGGTAGGCGCTCACAACTATTTCGAACCGAAATATCCAGCCATCCATTATCGGCTTTGGTCTTCATTTCAATTTTGCCTTCGACAGGCGTGTATTTCACCGCATTGCTAATGAGGTTTCTGAGCAAGGTTTCAATAAGACCGGGATAAGCGAGAACCGAATTATTATTACCGTAAATTTGGGTGATGGTCACAAATTTGGAGGACAAGCGATCTGTATAGTCTTCTGTGATCTCGCTCATCAGCATGCCGATGTCCACAAGGGCTTTATCACCCGGGGCCTTGTCCGGATCGAGCCGGGCCAGTGTCATTAACTGATCGACCGTATGGGTGGCGCGGTTAACCCGTGTCAGCAGATCGCCCAGCCAGGATTTCATGTCTTTATCGTCGACCAGACGTTGTTGAAGCTGAACCTCTGTTTTGATCGCTGAGAGCGGTGTCAAAAGTTCGTGGGCCGCATTGGCCGTAAAATAGCGTTCCTTGTCCAATTGACTGGTCTGGACTTTTTCGTGAGAGGCCTGTCGGTCCTTATATGAAAGCAACAGATTTTTTAGAGGCAGTAATTCGGCTGGGCTGCTCAGGGTTTGCAGCTCCAGATCAGGGCCTTCGGCGGCCCTTCGCAATTTTCGGATGGGACCTAACAGCCAGCCCATCAGATAATAGAGAAATATTGTCCCAAGGAGAATTCCCCCTAGAATAAAGAGAAAATCTCGGGTTTTTATGAAATCCCAAAAGGTGACTTCATATTCGCTCGCCATGCCGACACGAATACGCGCAGATTTAGACTCCCGATTGATCACGAGCCAATCATCGCCGTCGGTATCCGGACGCGTATCATAGTAATCCGCATCATCAGGAAAGGGCGTATCGAACTGAGGAAAGACAGTGCTTTCGGCCGCATAATCCGTGCCTTTGCATTCGATGCGATAGGCGAGCCCGGTGAAGCCAAAAAAATCTTCGGTGAAACTGTCCAGCTCAGGCCGCAAGTTTTCATCACACCCTCCGGCCTTTTCCCAAAGCTCGACCAGAATGAGGGACTGTCCATCCATATGGGTGAATTTATAAGCGTCGCTATAATTTTTGACGTCGCGATAACTATTGTAATAAGCCCCTAGAAGTACGCCGAGTGCCAGAAGAAACGCGGCAATGGTGACGCGGGCCTTGAGCGACATTATTCAGAAACCTCAAATTTATATCCAAAGCCGCGTTTGGTCTGGATATATTCACTGCCTATTTTTTTTCGCAGACGGGAGATCAGAACTTCAATGGCATTAGGTGTTACGGCACTGTCCCAATCATAGAGCGCATTTTCCAATTGTAGCTTGTTCACGTACTGACCCTTTTTCTCTGACATGCAAACCAATAGATCAAATTCCGCTTTGGTCAAATCTACGGGCCGGTCTTTTACGGCTACGGTACAGGCCGAGGGATTGATGACAATATCGCCCAATGTAACGGTGGATGTCGGTGCCACGCTACGGCGCCGCAAAAGCGCTCTGATGCGCGCAAACAATTCATCCAGATCAAAGGGCTTGGTTAGGAAGTCATCTGCCCCTGAATCCAGTCCCTGAACTTTATCGAGCAGGGTGGTCCGGGCCGTCAGCATGAGGCAAGGGCTGGTTAAACCATTTTGGCGTCGTTCCTGTAGCCAGCTTGGACCGCTGCCGTCAGGCAGGTTCCAGTCCAGAACAATCATGTCAAAATCCGTATCGGTCACCGCCAGACGGGCATCATGACAGGTTGTGACCCAGTCACAGGCATAGCCTTCTGACTTGATGGCCCTGTGGATTGAATTCCCCAAATGCTTGTCATCTTCAACCAGTAACAAACGCATAAGATACCTTTATCAATGCTTTTCCCGCGCGGACTATACCTCAATTAGCTGACAACACGCTGACAGCTATCGGATTATTTATAAGATCTTCGACGCATTAATATGACCAACCAGAATGCAAAACAGGTCGTCAAAAAGTCCTGCCATTCGCCTTCTAAGACCGTCCGGCGGGACAAGAAGCTCTCAGGCTCGAAGCCTGCGTCATAGCCATCGCCCGTTAGCTTCATATCCAAACCGAATGAGGATTTAGGTTCAAGACTCAAAAGGTGAGACGGCGTGTAAATTTCAAAAGCCCGGTGCAGGGCGCTGGGTTTTTTGGAGGTCATGACAGGCTCACCGTCCAGCTCTAGGGACCAAAAACCGACAAAGGGATTTTCCCTTTCGATCTCATAGGTGGTGTCCCCAATGATAATTGACCCCGTTTCGGCAAAAATATCAAAGCGCAGCTCCGCCGTCTGGTCACCGCCAATGACCCGGTAATTTGGGCTGAACAATCCTATAGGTACAGTTTTGAGCACAGAGCTAAATTGGGGTCTTGTGGCGCACTTTGCAATAGGGAATTAGCGCCGCATCATCCCGCCCAAAATCCCTCGAATGATACGGCCACCTGTGACACCAAAGACAGATTTACCCACTTCATAGGCGATTTGTCGGGCCCCTTGTTCCATGCCTTTGCGGACCGGGCTTTTGCGTCGAGAGCTTGAGCGCGTTGACATGGTTTTCTTGCGGGTGGATGATGAGGTTTTCTTTTTGGCGGCTTTCACCTCCGCTTCTGCGGCCTTTTCTGCGGCTTTGCGGGCGGCTTCACGTTTTTTGGTCAGGATTTCATAGGCGGATTTCCGGTCGACTAATTCGTCATAAATCCCTTTGACCGGGCTGCTTTTCATGACGGCGTCCCGCTCTTCCGGGGTGGCCGGTCCGAGGCGGGAAGCGGGCGGGCGGATCAGAGTTTGCCCAACGATTTGCGGCGCCCCTTTTTCATTGAGCACGGATACCAGCGCTTCACCGACGCCCAGCTCGGTGATCACCGCTTTGGTATCAAAGGCCGGATTGGGCCGAAAAGCCGACGCGCTGGCCTTGATGGCCTTTTGCTCTTTGGGCGTATAGCCGCGCAAGGCGTGTTGGATCCGGTTGCCGATCTGCCCCAATACGTCGTCGGGAATGTCCGCCGGGTTCTGGGTGACAAACCAAACGGAGACACCTTTGGACCGGATCAGGCGAGCGACCTGTGTGATTTTCTCCACCAGCGCTTTGGGGCTTTCGTCGAAAACCAAATGCGCTTCATCAAAAAAGAAAGCCATAACCGGTTTGTCGGGATCGCCAACTTCTGGGAGTTCTTCGAACAGCTCACTCATGAGCCAAAGCAAGAAAGTCGAATAAAGCCGGGGCGAATTGATCAGCTTGTCCGCCGCGAGAATGTTCATAAACCCTAGGCCGTCTTCACTGACGCGCATCAGATCTTTGAGTTTGAGTGCAGGTTCGCCGAAAAATTCGTCGGCCCCTTCACGTTCCAAGACTAGGAGGCCACGAACGATCGCGCCCACGGATTGGGTAGTGATATTGCCGTAATCCAAAATCAGCATATCGCGGTTTTCTGATACAAAATGGAGTGTAGCCTTGAGGTCTTTCAAATCAATCAGGGGCCATTCATTATCTTCGGCTACATCAAAGGCAATGTTCATAATGCCTTCTTGCGTATCCGTCAGATCCATGAGCCGCGACAACAACATAGGCCCCATTTCGGAAATGGTTGTTCGGATCGCATGGCCTTTTTCGCCGTGCAGATCCCAGAACACCGTCGGAATGGCGCTATAATCATATGGGTCCAAGCCGATTTTCTCTGCCCGCGCGATGAGTTTCTCATGGAGCTTGTGATCTGCAGACCCGCTTTGGGAAACCCCGGAAAGGTCGCCTTTCACATCCGCCGCGAATACAGGCACGCCGGCTTTGGCAAAGCCTTCGGATAGAATTTGCAGGGTTACGGTTTTCCCGGTTCCCGTGGCGCCAGCGACGAGACCATGGCGATTGGCGCGGTTGAGCAGGAGTTCCTGTGTCTTTCCGTCCGTGTCTTTACCAATAAAGATTGTGCTCATGGCCAGAATCCCTCTATATCTTGCAACCTGTTATGAGTTGCTGTCAGATTTGGCAATATGGGGAGGCAGTCTAGATGAGCGATAATCCAAAAAGCCCGCAATTATTCGCCGATAATACGGTGCGTGCCTGTTTGTTGTTTATTTGTTTTGTTCTTGGGGTTTACAGTCTTCATGCCACACAAAACCTGTTGGCGCCTTTCGCCTTGGCCATATTCATATGGTTGATTATCGATGCCTTTGCCCAGTGGATTGATGGCCTGTCGCCCAAAGTTCCTTACTGGCTTGCTTTAACAATCGCGCTTCTAGTCGTCTTTATGGGCTTGGTGGGCGTGGTTGTTGTGGTTGCTGATACCGGGCGTTCTATTATGACCGATAGCGGGAAATATGCGGCAAGGATCAATGAAATTTTCGGTTCGGTAAATAGCTTTCTATCGAAATCTGAATGGGTGTCCCGAAATGTGGATTTGTCTTCAGAAGGGATCAGTGAAAGATTCGATGTTGCGGGCACCGTTCAAAGAATAATTGCCGGTTTGATCAGTTCAGTTTCCGGGGTTTTGTCCAACTTCTTTTTGATCGCGACATATGTGGCCTTTTTGTTTGTGGCCCAAAACGGATTTAGAAAGCGTGTGGATGATCTTTGGCCCGATATTAACGAGCGGGCGCGGGCAACGAAAGTCATGGACCGCATTCGAGTTTCTGTCGAAAAATATGTCGGTGTTCAGACATTGATGAGCCTTATACAGACGATTTTATCCTATATCGTCATGGTTTTATTTGGCCTGGATAACGCGCTGTTCTGGGCCATGGTGATCTTTATTTTGAACTTTATCCCGATCGTTGGCGGCATTCTGGCTGTCGTTTTCCCCGTTTTGTTTGCGGTTGTGCAGTTTGAAACCTTCACCAAAGTTGGTGGCCTAGCGGGCGGCTTATTCTTGGTGCAGTTTATTATTAATAACACGCTGCAGCCCAAAATGATGGGCGACAGTATGAATATGTCATCGCTCGTGGTCATTCTGGCGCTGGCCATGTGGACAGCCCTCTGGGGCGGTGTTGGCGCGTTTCTATCTGCGCCGCTCACGGTCATTATGATGATCATTTTGGCTCAGTTCGCGTCAACGCGCTGGATATCAATCCTGCTGTCAGCGGATGGTAAACCGGATATGGACGAAAATGAAAAATTGGCCTCCGAGGCCAAGCCCGCTATGTGATCTATACTCGGCTTTGAGCGCCTGAATAACGAATGGCTGCGGCCGCCAATATATCGACTGTGTCAAAAACCGGCAAGTTAGCGCGGAGCTGATCCTGCAAGAGTGAAAACTCCGAACAGCCAATAAGCAGGGCCCGCGCACCTTTATCCTGTAGTTCTTGTCCCAGCTCGGTGAGTTGCCATCCCATATCGCCCGCTAGGCCGCCGGATTTTATCTTGCGAATAATGGACAAGACGTGGTCAGCGTCTTTCGGGAACGTGACCTGTAGATCAAACGGGGCGAAGGCGTCCCGGAAAATCCCTACATCATCCGTCAGCGGCGATGCCAGCAGGCCGATGGTTGCGGTTCCGATGTCTTGTCGGAGTTTCGCCGCAGATAATGTTAGCATGTTGAGCAGTGGGATTTCCACGGCGCGCTCAATGGTCTGCGCGTAAAAGTGTGCCGTATTGCACGGCATGACCAATGCCTGCGCGCCGGACGCTTCAAGACCTTTGGCCATGCGGGCCAAAGTCTGCGCCGGGCTTTCTGTATCTTCCATAATCGCTGTGATCCGAGATGGGATTTGCGGGTTCATATCCACCAAGAGCGGGACGTGATCCACATCGTCTTTGGCGTCCGTCAGATCAATAATGCGCTGCTGAAAGGCTGCCGTCGCCGCCGGGCCCATGCCGCCCAAAACGCCAATGGTTTTAAGCCCCGCCATTAGGCGTAAGACGTCCAGCGGTCATCCATATCAAAGGCCCAGTCATAGCCGAACAGACCGGTGGAGCCGCCCGTATGGATGAAGACAACTTTTTCGTCCTTTTTGAAATGACCTATGCGGACCAGGTCAATGAGCCCCGCCGCCCCTTTGGCCGAATAGACGGGGTCCAGCAGAATGCCTTCGAGCTCAGCAAACATGCGCAGGGCGTCTTGTCCGGCTTCTGACGGCACACCATAGCCGTCGCCGATATAGTCGGTATTGGCGACAATATCGCCGCGCGCCATGAGGCCGGGACAACCGAGCTTCTCCGCCGTCTTTTCGGCAAGCGCAAATATCTTCTCTTCCTGCTTATTACGGATGGCATTAGTGCCAATGCCTAAAAGAGAGATAGGCGCATTCATGGCCTTTAGACCTACAGCCAGACCGGCCTGCGTGCCCGCACTGCCTGTGGCGTGGACGATGTGATCGATCTTGAGATGGCGCTCATTAAACTGGGCCAGCATTTCAAAGGCGCAGTTCACATAGCCGAGCGCGCCCGTGGCGTTGGAGCCGCCGCCGGGGACCGTATAAACGGTTTTGCCTGAGGCGCGGACTTTGTCGGCGACCTTTTCCAGCTCAGCATTCATATTGAGCTTGTCGCCCTTGATCTTTTGTGTGGTCGCGCCGTGGAGGTGGTTGAGCAGCACGTTGCCACTGTGATTATAATTGTGATTATTGGAGCCGGTGCGGTCCTCGAGAAGGATATGACAGGGCATGCCCATTTTGGCGGCGAAGGCGGCCGTCTGGCGCACATGGTTGGACTGGGTGGCGCCTTGAGTCATGACCACGTCGGCTTTTTGCATTTCCGCCTCGGCCATGAGGAATTCCAGCTTGCGGGTTTTATTTCCGCCCGTGGACAGCCCGGTGCAGTCATCGCGCTTAATCCAAATCTCCGCACCGCCCAGCTCTTTGGTCAGGCGGTCAAGGCGCTCAAGCGGTGTCGGCAGATGCGCCAGAAATCGGCGGGGAAAGCGGGATAATAACATAGCCCGTCTATGGCATAGCTATGTGAGCGAAGGAAGAGCGTTTAACTCGGCCAGAGAACTTCCGGGTTCTTCATGGTTTTGATCTCGAGGATGTTATTGTTCGGATCACCAATGAAGAAAGTTTCCTGTTCGTATTTGTCACCTTTGAAGCGGCGATAGGGATCGTCAATATATTCCAGACCGGCGTCTGAAATGCGGTCTTTGACGCCGTCAAACTGTTCCTGCGTCAGATGAATGCCAAAATGCGGCACAAGCACGGCGCCCATATCCACATCGTGACGGACGTTTGGGAGCTGCTCTTCGCTCTGGTGCAGTGTGAGTTCATTGCCCCAGAAATTAACATCAACCCAGCGGCCTTCTTCGCCATTGCCGAGCTTGCAGCCCAGAACATCCGTGTAAAATTTTACCGTCGTTTTCAGGTCTCCGGCGGGGATAGCAAGATGAAGAATAGCGCTGCTCATATGATGTCCTTCGCAAATGACGTTGTGAATTATATAGATAATATGAGGAGGTTAAAAAAGGGCGCTCATTGCTTAAAACCTTCATATTATGGAC
This sequence comes from uncultured Caulobacterales bacterium, assembly GCA_937924355.1. GTDB lineage: Bacteria > Pseudomonadota > Alphaproteobacteria > Caulobacterales > Maricaulaceae > JACOMS01. The sequence continues at coordinate 7,681 of CALDSY010000246.1, read as the reverse complement.
TTTAATTGAGCCCATTACCTTAGGTTCGCGGGTATAATTTTTCTTTTCAAAGGCAAATAGCGCATGTTTTGTAGCGCCGTTCTCAGTTGTCTATGTTATCTCCCTTGAGAAGGGAGTTGGGACAGGCTCGCGCAAATGTCAAAATCACGACGTTGACTTCTGATAGATGCGCGCCACTATGGCCCAAAGAGGAGAGGCAAATGAACAAAAAATCATTCTGGATGGTGGGCGCGGGTGCTTTGGTACTATGGGCCTGTACGGCGCGAGCCGATAATATTACGCCGCAAAACCTCTCCGAGCTTAGAGATGCCATACAAGCGGATTATGATCACCGCTTGGAAGATCTCTACGAGCATTTTCATGCCAATCCCGAATTGTCCTTTGTAGAAAATAAAACGGCGGCACGCATGGCCGAAGAGCTGCGGGCGCTGGATTATGAGGTCACCGAAGGGGTCGGGAAAACCGGCGTCGTGGCGGTTCTAAAGAACGGAGACGGACCAACCGTCATGATGCGGGCTGATATGGACGGCCTTCCTGTGAAAGAAAACTCCGGTCTGCCCCATGCGTCAAAAATCATGCAAAAGGACCGCACAGGCAAAGAGTTCCCGGTCCATCATGCTTGTGGTCATGATGTCCATATCACCTCTATGGTGGGCTACGCCAAGATGATGCAGGATTTAAAATCTGAGTGGTCCGGCACGCTGGTTCTGATTGTGCAGCCGGCTGAGGAAATTATCGCTGGCGCCAAGGCCATGATTGAAGACGGGCTTTTTACGCGTTTCCCTAAACCTGATTATGTCATTGGATTTCATGTCTGGTCAGGACTGGCGCCGGGCAAAATCATCATGGAATCCGGTACGGTGATGAGTAGTTCCGATAGTGTCTACATCACGCTCAAGGGCGTGGGCGCCCATGGCGCTTCGCCCCATCAAGGTATTGATCCGATCGTATTGGGCTCAGCTATTGTCATGAATTTACAGACTATCGTCACACGTAATGTCGCGCCGCTTAAGCCCGGCATTATTACCGTTGGTACGTTTCATGCGGGCACGAAAAACAACATTATTCCCCATGAGGCCAAGCTGGGCCTGACCGTTCGTTCCGATGACCCAGAAACCCGTGAAAAACTTCTGGAGGGGATTACCCGCGTGACAAACAATACGGCGAAAGCTTACGGCGTGCCGGATGAACTCATGCCAGAGATTGAGCATGCGCCCAATAAAACCCCTCCAACCATAAATGATGCCGGCGTCGTGGATATCGTTCGCAGTGAATTGCAAGACAGTATGGGCACGCATATGATGACCCGACCGCGTGATGGCATGGGGGCCGAGGATTTTGCCTACCTCATGGCGCCTGAAACCGGTGTGAAGGGCGTCTATTTTAGCGTTGGCGGCTCCATATCAGATGATCCGGCCAAGGCCCCGTCCCACCACTCTCCTGAGTTTAATGTGAAACCGCGGCCCTCTATTACGGTTGGAACTGAGGCCATGGTAAGGGGGGCCATCGCCCTGTTTAACAAAGGGTGATACGCGCCTTCAGACTTGGGCTGGCCGCGCTTCTATTGGCGAGCTGCCAACAGGCTGTAAATGCGCCGCAGGCCGAGATGGAGCGAACTCTGCGGGTGTTTGAAACCTTATCGGCGGATGACATGCAGGGACGATATCCGGAAACCGAAGGCCATGACAAAGCCCGCGCTTTTCTCATTAGTGAAATGCTGGACTCAGGTCTGTTTGATCATGTGGGTGAACGCCCGTTTGACGCGGTACAGAAGAACAAAGAAGGAGAGGCGACCCGGGAATTTATGGGTCGAAACTTGATCGCTGTCATAGATGTGGATCCAGATGACAAGACACCTGTTTTGGTCGTGACGGCCCATTACGATCACCTCGGCATTCGTCAGGATAAAGTTTACAATGGTGCTGATGACAACGCATCAGGCAGTGCAGCGCTCTTTGCTATTGCTCAAAGCTTCCGGGACGCCCCACCCGAACATGATATCGTTTTTGCCTGGCTTGATGTGGAAGAGGCCGGCTTGCAGGGCGCCTCTGCTCTGGTGGCTGATAACATGTTTGAAGGGCGTCCTGCCTTTAACCTCAACCTTGATATGATAAGCCGAAATGACAGTGAGATATATGTGTCCGGAACCTATCATTATCCAGAACTTGGTAAGCTTCTTAAAAATGCCGCCAATGGAACGGACATCCTGGTGAAGTACGGACATGACAGGCCAGAGGATAAGGATCAGGACTGGACTTTGGCGTCAGACCATGGGGCCTTTCACGAGGCCGGTATTCCGTTTGCCTATTTCGGAGTCGAGGACCACGCCCATTATCATAAGCCCAGCGATGATTTTGAAACCATACCGCTCGATTTTTACACGGGAGCTGTTCAAACCATTATCAATGCAGCCCATATTATTGAAGGTGACCTTCAAAGCCTAGCTCGCACACGCAAGGAAGAATTCTAGCTTGCCAGAGCCGTCATCGGTACCGAACCTGAAGCGCGCTCCAACCAGGCGTCTATCAATTTCTGCAGGTCAGACTTGAGAATGGGCTTGGCAAGATAATCATCCATTCCGCTTTCAAGAAACTTCTCTCGGTCGCCTTTGAGGGCGTGAGCGGTGACGGCAATGATCGGCGTTCTCTCTCGCCCATTTTGGTCTTCAAAGCTTCTAATTTTTTGCGTCGCTTCTTGTCCGCCCAGTACAGGCATGGAAATATCCATAATGACAAGATCTACAGGGGTCTCGGCATAAGCTTTTACGGCTTCTAGACCATTGTTAACAATGATCGATTCATATCCAAATAAATTAAGAAAGCCGTTGAACACTTCGCGATTAACGGGATCATCATCGGCAACCAGAATCCGTTTGCGACTTACCTCAGGGCCATCAACCGTTTTGTCAGCTTTGGTCGTCTCTAGACTCTTTTCATCGCCTTTCTGAGAAAAGAATTTATATAATTTTTCCGACGCGGCGGCGACCATTTCAGATTTTGAGCAAGGTTTTTCCAATATGGTAGAAACCCCTAATTCAACGAAATTTTTTCGTCTGGATATTACGTCTGCAGAGGAAATAATAATAACGGGTGTGTCGGCTATGAGAGGGTCTGACTTCAAAATTTTGACGAAATCATATCCCGTTTTTTCGGGCATCTGATAGTCACATATGACGAGTGGAATGTTGAAGTTTTTTGCGGCCATTTTGCGTAGAACTGATAAGCCTTTTTGCGCGCTGTCGACGCAGAAAGTTTTAACTTTCAACGCCTCAAGTTGATGGGACAATACCATGTGGTTGACCTTGTTATCATCAATGATCAAGACAGGTGCATTTTTAAAGGATCGGATAACAGGACGAAGATTGCTTTCGCTTTTTTTCTGCCGAGGCAGTGTCAGGGTCAATGAAAAGCAAGCGCCTTGAGTGCGGTTTTTGCATACTTTTAGCTCGCCGCCCATGAGCATAGCCAGTTTGCGAGAAATGGATAACCCAAGGCCTGTGCCGCCAAATTGACGGGTTGTGGACATGTCACTTTGTTCAAAACGCTCAAAGATTTTATCCACTTTTTCGGGGGCAATGCCAATTCCGGTATCTTCGACTTGAATTGTGATTTGGTCTTTATCAGGGCCAGCTTGGGAGGTATTGACCGTAAGTTTAACATGACCCGTCTCTGTGAATTTTACGCCATTTCCAAGAAGATTGATAAGGATTTGCTGGATGCGGCCTTTATCCCCTAAATAGTCAAAGTCTAAATCACTTAGAATATCGAGGATGATCTCCAATCCCGGCTTTTCGTTCAATCTAGGCTTCACGATAGCGGCGGCGCTATTAATGACATTTTCCAGATCAAATGGTTCCGCATCAATCACCATCTTTGCGGCGTCTAGCTTGGAGATATCAAGAATGTCGTTAATGATCCGAAGTAATAATTCTGATGAATTTTTGATAATGCTAATGCATTTTTTCTGTTGCTCATTGACGGAGGTTTGCTCCAATACCTGTGCCATTCCCAGCACGCCATTCATAGGCGTTCTAATCTCATGACTCATATTCGCGAGGAAGCTCGTTTTCGCAATATCAGCAGCTTTTGCAGCTTCTAAAGCTTCTTGTAATTCGGTGACTTCGACAGTTGTTATGAGAAACCCAACATCTTTGATGGTACGACCTTCGATCAGGTAGGATTTTCCGTCCGGCCCTTTCTGAATAACTTCGAAAGGTTCCCCGGGATCTTTTCCTCGCAGCGCTTTTTGAAATTTGATTGGGATCTGCGCGGTGATTGCCGAATAGGACATACCCTTTTCAATATTCAAGTTCATAGACGACATTGTTTCTTTGAATACCGAGTTGAACATCTCAACATTGCCGTTCAAATCATATAAAAGAACACCGTGCGGCATGCCTTCCATTGAACGCTCCAGCATATTGCTAAATCGCTTTACCTGAGCGCGTTGCTCTTCAATTTCGGTAATGTCCACGGTTGAAACCAGAACACCAATTTCTGGAAGAACGCTTCGCTTTACAAAAAATGATTTCCCATTTTTACCTTTGACGACATATTCGTAATCACCATTAGAATTTGTCGTGCCTTCTGGATCCTGATGCGGGACATCCTTGCGAATTTGCGAGACATGGATCCCCTTTTCAATTTTTGCACCGGTTTCATCTGCAAAGCCTCGTATACTCTTATTGGCGTAGGCGACACGTCCGGTTTGGTCTATTAGCATAACGCCGTGTGTTAGACCCTCCAAGGTTTGTTCCAAAGTCGCACGAATAATTTTGTTTTCTGCCCGTTTTTCCTCGAGCTCAGAAATATCGACTGTTGAAACTAGAACGGTTCCATTTTCTAGTCGACGGCTTTCGAAGAGATAGTGTTTCCCGTTGGGTGCCATTTGAATAAACTCGAAGTCACTGAGGTCAGTTCGAGTATTTGCAGCAAGACGTTCTTGTAGATCCTTTGATAGTTGATCCCGAAGCTGTTTATGAAACATTCCTGTTTCTATTCTAATCCCTAGACTAGCGGCAGTGGCTCTGAAACTTTCATTGAAAAAGCTAACATGTCCCGTCTCGTCATATAGCAAAACGCCATGGTGTAAGCCGTCCAAAGTCGATTGCAGCGTTTTCCTTACCTTTTTGGTTTCGGCGCGTTTTTGCTTTAGTTCAGTAATATCTAGAGAAACCCCAAAGGTTCCCGTATTATATGGCGTGTAGTCGGCCCGGTAAAATCTGCCATCCGGCCCTTCAAAATCGATTTCTCCGCCTGTTTCAAATACTGTATTGAGAAAATGCTTAGAGGCTTGGTCGAGCGATTGCCCACTCAGTGTTGGATAAATGATAGAAATTTCCTGCCGCATGATATCGCGGATATTCTCGCCGGCGTCTAACTTCTCTGAAATACGTGGGGATTGATTTTTCCAAGCGGAATTCGCAAACAGCATTTCATCTTTGTCGAAAAGAAAAATTGGGATTTCACATTGCTCGAGACTTTCAACGAGTTTTCGTAACGTGTCCTGAGACAGGTTTTCAAACTGGAAATTCCCCATTATTTTCCCCAATGTAAGACGAGAGGTAAACCTCTTATTCTTGGGGTGCGTTATCAAAGTGATATTAAGATTTAGTCTAGCAATAGGCAAATATGGTTAATTCGCGGTAAGACATTGAAATACCGATATTTTCCGGGTTTTACGAGGCAACCATGACGGTGGCAGCACTTTCCGGCAGGTCCGTTCCAAATGCCCGCTGATAGAACTCAGCAATGATTGGCCGTTCAAGCTCATCGCACTTATTCAGAAACGTCAGTCTAAAAGCTTGGCCGATGTCGCCGCCAAATATCCGAGCATTTTCCGCCCAGTTCATGACGGTACGGGGGCTCATGACGGTTGAAATATCGCCAGCGATAAAGGATTTACGGGTCATATCGGCCACCCGAACCATAGCCGCTAATAGATCCTTGCCGTCCTTATTGTCATAGGTCGGGGACTTGGCGAGCACGATGGCTTCTTCTTGTGCGTGGGACAAATAGTTCAGCTGCGTCACGATAGACCAGCGATCCATCTGCCCTTGGTTGATCTGCTGGGTGCCGTGATAAAGTCCGGATGTGTCTCCGAGGCCAACCGTGTTCGTCGTTGAAAACAATCTGAATGAGGGATGTGGTGTGATGACCCGGTTCTGATCTAGCAAAGTCAGACGGCCAGAGGCCTCGAGAACGCGCTGAATGACAAACATTACGTCGGGGCGGCCCGCATCATATTCATCAAAGGTGAGGGCAACAGGGTTCTGCAGCGCCCAGGGCAGAAGCCCTTCGCGAAATTCTGTGATTTGCTTGCCGTCTTTCAGGACAATTGCGTCTTTGCCGACCAAGTCAATTCGGGAGACATGGCTATCCAAGTTGATTCGCACCATGGGCCAATTGAGCCGCGCCGCGACCTGTTCTATATGGGTGGACTTCCCGGTCCCGTGATAGCCTTGGATCATCACGCGGCGATCATAGGCAAAGCCTGCGCAGATGGCCTGGGTGGTTCGGTCATCAAAAATATAGGCGTCATCAATAGGCGGCGTATACTCACTGGGTTTGGAAAAAGCGGGGACTTCCATGTCGAAATCCACATTAAAGACGTCGCGTGCCTGAACCGTGGTATCGGGTTTATTGATCGGGAATTGTTCTGACATGAGAGCTCCTTGAGCTCGCGCTTTAACGAAAAGAGCCGCAGCCGTGAAGTATTATTTTTGACGATAGCGTATGTAAAATTGTCACGACTGCGATAGCCGCTACTTTTATCCCAGTTCGGTCGTTTTCAAAATTTTATAGGCTTTGACCACGCGCTGGAAACTTTCTTCGGATGAACGGTCGCCCTTATTGGCATCAGGGTGGAGCTGTTTGACCAATTGCGTATAGCGTTTGCGCACATCTGCTGCGGTTGCGCCTTCATCCAGCCCCATATCGTGCAGGGCTTTGAGCTGCATTTTTGACAGGCGTTTGCGGCGCGGCGTATCCCCGGAGTCCAGAGATCCGTCACCGAAAATACCATAGCCTTCAGCTGTGGCGGCGGTTGTGCCGGCTTTGGAGTTTTTGCGCGCTTTGGCGCGTTCTGCCGTATTTTTGCGCACATCCCAAGTTGGGCGGTGACCGTGACGTGCACCGACTTGCCATTCCTTGATGTCTTCGTCGGACATGCCAGAGAAGAAATTCCAATTTTTATTGTACTCCCGGGCATGGGCCGTGCAGAAATTATAATACTCCCGCAGCCGGTCAGGGCCCTTGGGGGCCTTACAGCCACCCAGGCTTACACAGCCTTCCCAATCACAGGGGCTTTCATCCGGGGCTTTTTTCTTGCCCTTATTGACCCGGATATCGATACCTTTGGGTTTATACTTATAACTTTCGGTCATTGCGCCTATATAGTAACAGTTATCGTTTAAAAAAGGATTGTGCAAAATGGGCAAAATCGCAGCGGCAATCAAGGAAAAACTTGAGAAGGCCTTCAATCCGTCGCAGTTAGAGGTGCGGGATGAGAGTCATAAACACGCTCACCACGCGGGCGCTCAGGCTCACGCTGAAGAGCACGGGTCAGGTGAAAGCCATTTTCATGTGATTATTCGGTCGACCCATTTCGACGGCATGAGCCGCCTGGGTCGCCATCGGGCAGTCATGGAGGCCCTGGACGAAGAGATGAAGCTCATCCATGC
>CALDSY010000245.1 GCA_937924355.1 uncultured Caulobacterales bacterium | reverse complement strand
GACCCTTAAGGGGCGCGCCATAGACTATAAGTCGCTTCGCCCGCAACACTGCGGACTTGGCGCGAAAGACAATATGACAGACTTTACCCATGTTCACCCGGCATTGGCCGACGCCATTGCCGCGCGCGGCTATAAAACTTTGACGCAGGTTCAGACCGCAGTGACAAAAGCCGGGCTAGAAGATCATGATCTTTTGGTCTCGGCCCAGACCGGTTCTGGCAAGACTGTGGCTTTCGGATTAGCTTTAGCGCCAACCTTGTTGGGTGAAGATTTGGCCCTGCCCATGGCAGACAACCCCTTGACGGTCGCAATTGCTCCGACCCGAGAGCTGGCGCTTCAAGTCAAAAAAGAACTTGAATGGCTCTACAGGCAGGCGGACGCCAAGCTTGCCACTTGTGTTGGCGGAATGGATATGCGCGACGAGCGGCGCGCGCTCGGGCGCGGAGCTCATATTGTCGTGGGAACCCCTGGACGTTTGTGTGATCATATCAAGCGCGGCTCTTTGGTCATGGATGACATTCGCGCCATCGTGCTCGATGAAGCCGATGAAATGTTGAAAATGGGTTTTCGTGAAGAGCTTGAAATCATTCTGGGGGCTGCCCCTGAAGATCACCGCTCATTGATGTTCTCAGCGACCGTGTCAAAATCCATCGCGCGCCTAACGGAAAAATATCAATCAGACGCCATACGCATTAATACCGTGTCCGAGACCCCGCAGCATAGCGACATTACTTACCGCGCTTTTTCGGTGAACAAAAATGATCAAGAAAACGCGATTATCAATGTGCTGCAATATTACGACGCGAAAAACGCCATTGTCTTTGGCGACACTCGCATATCCGTCAACCGGATGACACGTCGCTTTACCAATCGCGGTTTTTCCGTGGTGACTTTATCGGGCGAGTTTTCGCAAAAAGAGCGCAGCGCCGCCATACAGGCGCTTCGTGATGGCCGCGCCCGGGTTTGTGTCGCCACGGATGTCGCCGCGCGCGGATTGGACTTGCCGGATTTGGGATTGGTCATTCACGCCTCTATTCCGAAAAACCGCGAAGCCCTGCTGCACCGCTCGGGCCGGACAGGACGCGCGGGCCGTAAAGGCGTCAGCGCTCTGATCGTACCCCATAACGGCCAGCGCAAGGCCGAACGTATTTTACGAGACGCCGGGGTCAAAGCCCATTGGGGGCCGCCGCCCTCCGCCGCCGATGTTCTGGCCAAAGATAATGAGCGGCTTTTGGACTCTCTGGTCCTTGAAGAGCCTGTCTCTAAGGACGAACAGGATATGGTCGTGCAGCTATTAAAGGCCAGCACGCCGGAAACTATAACAACGCTTTTCCTTCGCCAATTTCGCGCCGGACGCGCCGCGCCCGAAGAGCTGCTCGGCGTTGCCGCTTATGATCCAGACCGGCCAAGTAAAAGCCGCAAAGACCGTTCGGAGAAAACGCCGCGCGGGCGCAATGATTTTGAAGACGGGGTCTGGTTCTCCCTTAATCTAGGCCGCAAACAAAAGGCCGAGCCGCGCTGGATCCTGCCTATGCTGTGCAAATCCGGCGGTCTGCAGAAACGGGAAATCGGCGTCATCAAGATCAGCGAAACCCGCACCTTTATCGAAATCGCCGCCGAAGGCGTCGCCCGTTTTATGGAAAATATTGGCCCTGACGGCAAAATCGAAAAAGCCATCACCGCATCTCGCCTTGACGGTCAGCCTGATTTTAGCGACCCGGACAATCGGCCATCGTTTAAGCCTCGGGACAAGTCCAGCTATCCTAATAAAAAGAAGGGTCGAAACGAGAACAGTGATCGCAAGAAGAGCGATAATCCGCAGCCCGGCTATAAGGGAAAATCACTCGACAAATATGACAGCGGTCAATCTGTGGATCAAAACAACGACCCAGGTTTCAACCCACATAAATTGTCAAAGAAAGAAAAGGCCAAATGGGCCGCAGCTCAGTCCGGTAGTGGTTCGAAATCTTATGATGACGGCCCCAAACCTAAAGGTCCGAAAGGCAAAAAACCCCACAAGAAAAAACTCGCCGCTGCTGCCAAGCGGGCGGCCAAAGCCGACAAGCGCAAGGGATCGAATGGACCGAAGCTAAAGCGCAAAAAACGAAGTTAGGCCGAGATCGAAGAAACCTACCCCAACGTCTTCCTTGCCAACAAAATCCGCCCGGCAGCCGAGGCAAAACACAGCGCCGCATACGAATAAGCAATCACCGGGAACCAGGCCGGGAACAAGCAGAAGAGAATAATCGCTAAAATGGTCTCAAAGCCTTCGGCCAGGCCTGACATATAGTAGAGCGATTTAATGCCCTGGGCGTCCGTCTCGATATCTCGTTTTTCGGCCATAATGGCATAGGCGAGAAAGGTCGTGCCATTCGCAAAATAGCTGAGCAGAAGCACGGCCGCCGGAAGGGCGTTTTGCGCCGGGTCAAACACGGCAAAGGCCAGGGCCACGGCGCCGTAAAATATAAAATCCAGAACGATATCCAGAAAGCCGCCAAAATCCGTCGTCTTGGTGGCCCGCGCCACCGCCCCGTCCAGACCGTCGGCGATGCGGCTTAAAATGATTACGACCACAGCTAGATAGGGCAGGCCATAAGCAATCAGACCCGCGCTGGCCATACCCAGGATAAAACCCACAACCGTCACGCCATTGGCGGTGATACCTTTAGCGGCCATGGTCCTGCCCAGCGCATTGAGCGGCGGGTCTATGATGGGGCGGATTCGTGCGTCGAACATGTTGGGCTTCCTGTTTGCTACGCGCTAGCAAGACTTGCCTATCGCAGCAAGGCGGTGGTGGTGGCTTAAAAACAAGTTTGCGTGAGAACGTCAACCTCACCGTGGAGAGAGGTTATTTACAGGCCCGTGGGTTTGACTAGGTTAAACCCCAGATCTTGAAACCGTAGAACAGTACGGTTTTCATTTGTCCATACGGGTCTTGGAGCGGCATGAACCGTTTTGCACCAGAGCAATGTGTTGGCTTTCTCTTTGGCTTCGTCGTCCACAAGGTCACGATCACTCGTTGCCAAAAAACAGAAATTTGTGAAAAGGAAATAGACCAGAATATCTTCAAGTCTATCATCAATTTTTCGCCAAGGCCCATCTGTCATGTCGCTCCAGGCACCACACACTAAGGCCTGGCTGGGTTCTTCTTTCCTGAAACCAAAATTTGTTACACCCTGATCCTCGAAAATTACGCCAATCACCCCGTCATCATCCAATTTAAAATTCACCGGGTTCTCAATAATGTTTTGAATAGCAAACAAACCCAAATTTGATCGATGATGTTGTGTCAGGCATTTAATCGGATGTTCACCCACATTCCATAATCCACCCAGCATGCTGTTTAGTGTCACAAAACAGTCGGGGTTTATATCGGCATCGTTCAGTGGGTCTCCGGGATACGTACCGTCGACACCAAACCAATTCAGAATAAATTCGCAGACCGTTTTAAGATTTCCGACTTCGTTCATTTAGGTCTCCTAAAGCCTAGTACCTTAAGTTTGGGAAAGGTCAAACCCTTGACATTCCGCCTAATTCTACCCACATAATAGGCGCACACGGGGAGTCCGTGCGGCTTTACATATCCGGGAGACGGAGAGCATTATGAAACAGGATATCCTTGTTTTTATCGGGCGATTTCAGCCCTTTCACATTGGACATGAAGCAGTTGTTGCCGAAGCCTTAAACAAGGCTGAGCACGTTATTATATTGGTGGGTTCTTCGAACCGTGCGCCCTCTTTGCGCAATCCGTGGAATTTCGAAGACCGCTATGAAATGATCAAAAAGGTCTTTCCCTATGAAGTGAATACGGAAAAACTTATCATCAAGCCGCTGGCCGATACCCTCTATAATGATGAGGCCTGGACCTCTAACGTACAGCGCATCGTGGATGAAACCGCCAGTGAGCTGGGCTTTGATAAAGACCACCCGGCCAAGATCGGCCTCATCGGACATAGCAAAGATAAAAGCTCTTATTACCTCAAGCTTTTCCCGCAATGGAACTCTGTCGATGTCCCGCACGAAGTAGGCGTGTTTAACGCCACAGATATCCGCACCAGCTACTTTCAGGGCGCGCCGATTATCCCCCACGACATAGTACCCAAAGAAATCAGCGCTTATCTTAAAGAACATATGATGAGTGATCATTTTCGCCATATCTGCGCTGAGGCCCGCTGGGCCAAGGACTACAAAGCCTCTTGGGCCACAGCGCCTTTCCCGCCAACCTTTGTGACCGTAGACAATATAGTAGTGCAGAGCGGGCACGTATTGATGATCCGGCGCGGCGGCCATCCGGGCATGGGACAGCTGGCTTTGCCCGGCGGCTTTGTCGATCATGACGAGACTTTGCTCGAGAGCGCTATTCGCGAGCTCAAAGAAGAAACCAAGCTGGCTGATAAGCACGGCCCCTTCCCCATGGGTAAGCTCAAAGGTTTTCTGGACGGGCAAGGTGTGTTTGATGACCCGAAACGCTCTGTGCGCGGCTATACGCTCACCCACGCCTTTTTATTCCGCCTGCCGCCCGCCAAAGAGCTCATGAAAGTCATTGGCAGTGATGATGCGGTGGAGGCCATTTGGGTGCCGCTTGGGAGCCTAGATCCGCGCGAGTGTTTTGAAGATCACTGGTTCATCATAAATAAAATGCTGGACGGTGCCATGTAATTAACCGCTGGCGGGGAGTCCGCCGGCCCAACCTTCAAGGAGATTGAAGAATGACAAATGCAACAAACTACAAATGGAACCCGGCAGATCACAGTATTCTGCTGGATGTGGATAGCTATAAAGGCTCTCACTTTTTGCAGTACCCGCCTGGCACGGAATATATGAGCAGCTATATTGAGAGCCGCGGCGGGAAATTTGACGACCATGTCTTTTTTGGGCTGCAGGTCTTTCTAAAGCGTAATCTGGCCCGGCCCATTACCCAGGACGAGATTGATTACGCCGCCGAGCTCTGGGAAGCTCACGGCGTCCCGTTTAACCGCGAGGGCTGGGAGTATATCCTTTCTGAGCACGGCGGATATTTGCCGCTCAAAATCAAAGCGGTCAAAGAAGGGACTGTCCTGCCAGTGAAAAACGCCATTGTGCAGCTGATCAATACGGATCCGAAAGTGCCTTGGCTGACCTCCTTCCTAGAGACCGCTTTGCTGCGGGCTGTGTGGTACCCGACCACGGTCGCCACCCTGTCTTGGACCGTGAAACAGATCATTCGAAAATATCTGACCGAGACCTGCGAAGATCCG
>CALDSY010000244.1 GCA_937924355.1 uncultured Caulobacterales bacterium | reverse complement strand
ATGCGCTCACCCGGTAATCGGTTCTTCTCCAGGAATCGAATGCGCTCAATGTCTTTTTCCACATCAGCGCCCACTTTAACGGAATGTCCCGTATATCCGATGTCCCGATAGGACTGCATGATGCCGAGCATATATTCTGGCTTACCGGATGAGGTGGAGGACATAATGCGCGTGCCCGTTTCCCGGCGTCCGCCTAGCATAGACGCGATAGACCGCCCGGTGTGCTGCCCAGCGATATCCCAACAGGCCAGATCAATGGGTGACTTGGCATAAAGATGCCCAGGCAAGGCCAAATCCATAGCCCGTTCAACAGTCAAAACTTCGCGAGGGTCCAGCCCAGAATAAACGGCGCCATGGTTTCTATACCGGCGCGAATGCCTGGACCATGGGCGGGTACATAAGTATGCCCCCAAGGCGTCCCCTCGCCCCAGCCGGTTATACCTGCATCCGTTTCCAGCTTTACGAAGGTCGCATCCAGGTTGTCATATCGCAACCGTCCGCCGGACAGAAAATAAGGCTGAGACAGCGGCAAATCGGCTTTATAGACGGATATGCGGGTAATCTTCACGCGGCTTAGTCCTCCATCGTCACCACAATATTGCCGACAAGTTTCTTGTCGATAAAGGCCTGTTGTGCGGCATGAAGTTCTGACAATGGGTAACTTGCTGCTAATGCTGGCTTAATCTCGCCCCGCTCGATATAGCCAATCAAATCAGGGAAAACATTCAGCGTTGTTACCGTATTCCCGGTGAAGGTCAGGTCGCGCAGGTAAAGCGTGCGCAAATCCAAATCCACAATCGGTCCTGCAATGGCTCCTGAGCAGGTATAACGCCCGCCCGTTGCGAGAACATCAATTAAATCCGGAAAAATTGGACCGCCAACAATATCCGCGACAACGTCAACTTCATCCTTCCCGATGAGCGCCTTGATGGCGGCTTTCAAATCCGCAGGAGACCGTGGCAGGAGGTGATCCGGACTAAATCGGGCAACTTGCTCGTGCTTGGACTCTGATGACATGCCGATGGTTGTCGCCCCTCGACGATTGGCTAACTGAATTAACGCTCCGCCAACCCCGCCAGAGGCGCCGGTAATTAGCACAGTATCACCCTCGCCTACATTCGCCCGGTTGAGCATGTTTTCGGCCGTTGTGTAAGAGCAAGAAAATGTGGCGAGTTCCGCCGAGCTCAGCTCTGAATTCACGGGAAGGATTTCACGGTGGTCGCGAACCGTATACTCGGCAAATCCGCCATTCGCTTCCGACCCGTAATAGCCTCTCACTTTTAACCCATCAGGCTGACTCCAATCCCGTAGCCAACCATCCGTCATAACGCGTTTCCCGATCAGAGATTTGTCCGCATTAGCGCCAACTGACACAACACGACCGACGGCGTCTGCCCCTTGAATACGCGGGAATGTAATGGGGGCCCCGCCCCAGGTGGGGTCATCATCGCTCACCTCTGTATAAGCTTCCCCGGTTGTGGCTTCCGTGACAGCTTTAGAGTACCAACCAGAGCGCGTATTCACATCCGTATTATTGAGTCCGCAGGCTTCGAGCTTAATGAGGACTTCATCATCCTGAGGCGTCGGAGTCGGCCAATCCGTGTGCCAGACCAGTTTGTCAATGCCGCCATGCCCCTCAAGGACGAAGGCTTTCATGGTTTCGGGGATAGACATTATGCAATTCCTCTCGGCTTCTCGCTCATAGGGTCGTAAATCGCTTTGTTCATGACGACAGCTTTTCGAGGTTTAGCCGCGATGACCACCTCTAATTCTTGTCCCGGTGTGGCCGCTTCGGGTTTCACATAGGCAAAGGCCATAATTTTCCCGACAGCATGACCATACGCCATGGAGCTAGTCGTGCCAACGGACTTGCCATTGAACAATACCGCTTCACCGCCGTGCCCGTCATGCGCTCCGTCATCATCAATGGCCAGATAGACACAGAGCCAGGGATGGCGCTGCGCATTCATACTAGCAATGGTTTGTTCGCGGCCTTGAAACTCGCCCTTTTCCACACGGACAAAGCGCATGACATTGGCTTCTGGGAGTGTGACCTCATTGGTGAGTTCTGATGCGCCCGGGAACATTTTCTCCATCCGCAATGTGTTCATGGCAAAGCTTCCGTAATTGGCAATGCCGTGCTTTTCGCCAGATGCCCAAAGCGCCTTGTAGATAGGCAGCATGGCATCGCGAGGGCCATGGAATTCCCATCCCATTTCCCCGGCATAAGACATGCGCAAAGCCCAGACCTTATGCTCAGCCACAGAAGTTTCTCGACCTTTAAGCCATGGAAATTCTTTTATATCCAAGGACATATCCGTGTTTTCTGACAAAACATCAGGCGATTTCGGCCCCTGCAGCGCCATTGCGAACCAGTCATCGGATAGATTGGTGACGGTGATATCTTCGCCGTCCTGATTTTGTTGCAGGTGGTCAAGCAAGCGTTGCTCGAAAAAGGCGGCGCAGGTCAGGTAATAGCGGTCTTTGCCGGTCTTGAGGATGGTCATCTCCATCTCTATTCCCCCGCGTCGGTTGAGCATATGGGTCAGGCAAATGGAGCCCGTCTTCACAGGCAATTTATTCGCAATGAGCCGTTTTAGATAGGCTTTCGCATCGGTCCCGGAAACTTGGACTTTTGTAAAAGCACAAATGTCCATAATGCCCACACGCTCACGCACGGCCATATGTTCTTCGCCCACACGCTCATGAACGATGTTCCGACCAAAGGTATAGTGATCGCGCTGCTCTTCATCGCCGGTCGCAAACCAGCGAGGGCGCTCATGGCCGTAATTTTCTTCAAAAACCGCGCCTTGCTCTTTTAATATATCATAGAGCGGCGATGGTTTGACTGGGCGACCATCCAGACGGTTGAAATGCGGGAACGGAATTTCGTGGCGTAGCAAATAATCTTCCCGGGCCTTTACGTTCTGCCAGTCTTTGTCAGCATAGGAACCAAATCTGCGCGGATCGAAGGCCCTCATGGAAATGTCCGAGGCCCCATGTACCATCCAGCGGGCCAGCTCACGGGTAAGTCCCGGTCCCCAGCCAATGCCGATTTGCGTTCCGCAACAACACCAGTAA
>CALDSY010000243.1 GCA_937924355.1 uncultured Caulobacterales bacterium | reverse complement strand
CCGCGTTTCTTCAGATATAGGATCAGCTCGGAAATATCGGCGATAGCGATCGGGTCAATCCCTGTAAACGGTTCATCCAGCAGGATAAAGCTGGGCCGGGACGCCAGGGCGCGGGCTATTTCCACGCGGCGTCGCTCGCCCCCCGATAGGGCCATGGCCGGACTCTTTTTGATATGAGTAATGTTCAGCTCTTCGAGAAGAGCATCTACATTTTCATTCCATTTGGACCTGTCCTTTTCGGTGAGCTGCACAACCGCTTTGATATTCTCCTCAACGGATAGGCCTCGGAAAATACTTTGTTCCTGCGGCAGATATCCGACACCAAGCCTGGCGCGCTGATACATGGGCAGGTTCGTTATGTCTTCGCCGTCCAGCGTAATGGAGCCATGGTCCGCTTCGATCAGGCCCATAATCATATAAAAGCTGGTCGTCTTACCCGCGCCGTTTGGGCCCATGAGGGCGACCACTTCGCCCCGGTTCACATGCAGTGTGATATCCCGGACCACTTGCCGGCCTCGATAGGATTTTCCGATATTATTTGCTGCCAGCCCCTGAAGTATGGGCGCAGTATTTACTGCTGCTTCTGCCATGTTATCCCTGGGTAATCGTCGAGCCGGTATTCTTGATAAGGATCCTTACACGGCCTTTGCGCCCGCATTTACGGCCTTTACAGGTGCCAACGATCCGCGCCTCGTCTGTTGCCAAATTATAAATCAATCGTTCGCCTGTGACCACATTATCGTCACCCTGAACCAAGATGACATTCCCCGTCACAGTAAATGTCTCTGACGCGCTTTCATAAACGCCTTTGTCACCGCGCACTTCCTGATCGGGTGTTAGATAGTAAAAATTCCCCGTGGCGACCACACGTTCAAAATCTCCGGACTTGATATTATTGGCCGAGCCTTTTGTGTAAATATCCATGGCGTCCGACAAAATGCGGGTTTCGCCCTGTCTGACATCAACTTGGCCTTTGAGCCGTAAAATATTATTGGCTGATACGTCCGCCGAGTCTGCATCGATAGAGGTGGGGCCCGAACTATTGGGCGAGAACTGGGCCATGGCTGGCATGGACATGGTTATCATGACGAACGTCGAAACCATGCATTTAATCATTTTGCTTTTTGACATAATCTGCCTCATCTTTGGGTCTATTCTATACGAATAGACACGCGGCCCGTGCAATTATCAGAATCACATTCTTCGCCGAATTTTACACGTCCTGATTTGAGATCGTAAACCATCTTCTCACCGGTGACAAATGATCCATTCGGTTGCCGCACACGAACATTATTCGTCACAACGATCACGCCGCGATCCCGGTAGTAGATACCCTGTTGTCCGGTAACAGTCGTTTCTGGTGTTACATATTTGAAATTCCCTTTGGCGACGATTCGCGTGACCGCGCCGAGCCGGAGCGAGGCTGTCGGGTCCGTGGTTTCCTGTTCCCGTTTTTCCCGAAAAATTTCCATTTCATCGGACTGTATCCGCGCGTCGCCTTGCCGGACATTGACCTTTTCTTCGAGCAAGGTGACATTGCCTTTATAGGTCGCTTTCTCAGCGGCCACAAAAATCGGCTCATCACTATCGCCAAAATCAACCTGTGCCTGCGCCGTACCCGTCAAACCAATCATCAATATGCCAAACACAAAACGCTTCATTCTTCGGGCTCCAGTTCGGACGTCATACCGTTCTTAAATATAAAGGTCTTGTAGTTGTCGCGGATTTCATAGGTATTGCCGTTGACTTTACCAAAAGCGCCAACGCAGCTTATAGGTTCGTCGCCTTCAATGATTTTGGTTTTCGTGAAGACGCGAGCATGGGTCGTTATGCATTCATAGCCGTCGTCTGTGTTCAAATTAACGTCCGTGCGAAGCTCCAGAATTTTGTCCACATCGTTGTAATTCCCCGTCTTGGCGATAACGATAGATTTGGCAGAGGACTCTTCGCGGAAGAACTCAAGGACCGGGTCAATCAGCTGCACGGTTTCCTGATCTGATGTGGGGCGGACGGCTTCTTTGGCTGTCAGATAAAACGGCAGTCCATCATCGGTTCGGCCACTATAGCGCGGATTGACCATTTTAACGGACTCCGTTGGATCCGTTTTGGGAATGTCGGGCGGGGTCTGCCGCATAAATTCATAAACCAATGTTCCGACCGCCAATAAGGCCGCAATCATGAGTAAAACCCGCATGATGCGGACGCGCTGGGAATGTTTGCGGGCGGCCTCGAGAGTCAAGGTCCGGCGCGGTTCCCAAATCCCGGATCCCTTGCTGTCCATATGTGCCGTGCCGCTCATAAGTGTGTCTATAAGAGATAAAGCGCGCGATGGCGATAGGGCGGGAGGTTAAACTTCACTAATCTTTATCAGCCCTGTTTGCGCAAAGAATGGGCGAAAATATCAATTTCGTCCCATCCGGTCAAATCCAGCGCAGCCCGTGTCGGGAGGAAATCAAAGCAAGCCTGGGCAATGTCTAAACGACCTTCTCGCAAAAGCCGTCCGGTCAAGACGTTTTTGAGTTGGTGCAAATAAAGAACGTCCGAGGCCGCATAGTTGAGTTGCGCCTCAGATAATTCGTCGCTGGCCCAATCAGAGCTTTGTTGTTGTTTGGATAATTCAACGCCAATGAGTTCACGGCACAGATCTTTCAGTCCGTGTCGGTCCGTATAGGTGCGAACCAGGCCAGACGCGATTTTTGTGCAAAAAACCGGGGTACAATCCACGCCAAGGTCTCGTTTGATCACGGCCACATCAAAGCGGCCAAAGTGGAATATCTTGGTGATGTCCGGGTCAGCCAGTAGAGATTTTAGATTAGGGCAATCAAAAGTTTCCCGATTGACCTGCACAATATGAGCCTCGTCATCGCCGGCCGACAATTGCACCAGACATAACTTATCCCGCACAAGAGACAGGCCCTGCGTCTCTGTATCAACGGCCACGCTTTTTCCGAAGTTTATTCCAGCAGGCAGGTCGTTTTTGTGAAAGTGTACGGTCATAATTTTATTCTCTTTTCACGCGGGTCTAACGAATTCGCTTATTAAAAACAATGCCCGATTTTTGGCGGCGCAGGATTTGCGGCTGTGCTATGAGCTATTTATGGAACTGACCGACTCGCAAAAATATGACGTGTTTGAGGCCCGTGATGACAGCTTTTCAGGGCGCTTTTATATGGCAGTCAAGACGACTGGCATTTTTTGTCGTCCGGGCTGTCCCGCCCGCACTCCCAAACGAGAGAACTGCGAATTTTACCCGGACGCCGAGGCGGCCGTAAACGCCGGGTACCGCGCATGCAAGCGCTGCCATCCGCTGGGACTGCCGCGAGAAACAAGCACGCTCATTCGCGACTTGATCAATCTGGTCGAAACCGATCCCGAACGGCGCTGGAGCGAACAGGACCTTCAAAGAAGAGGCATTGACCCCTCCACGGCGCGGCGACATTTCAAAGCTCGCTTTGGCATGACGTTTAGTGCATATGTCCGTCAACGGCGGCTGGCCCTTGCCCATGAGAATCTCAACCAGGGAGAAAGCGTTATTCAGGCCCAATTGGCCGCCGGGTTTGAAAGCGCCAGTGGCTTTCGGGCGGCCTATGCGAAAACCTTTGGGGCGCCCCCGAATAAGGCTGGCTTAGCGCCGCTCAGGGCCGAATGGTTGGATACACCGCTCGGGCCCATGATCGTCATATGCTCGGAAGAGGCCGTTTATCTGACGGAGTTTACAGTGCGTAAAAACCTGACGGGGCAATTTGAGAAACTGCTAAAGGTTTACGACCGTCCTATTTTACCGGGGCGCACGACGGTTACGGATAAGGTGGAGACGCAAATCCGTGCCTATTTTGAAGGCAATCTTCAGAGCTTTGACCTCCCGCTCCATCCAACGGGCACCGATTTTCAGCGCAAGGTCTGGGATGCGCTTTGTGATATTCCTTTTGGGCAAACGCGCTCTTACGGAGAGCTCGCGGTCGCCATCGGCAATGAAAAAGCGTTTCGGGCGGTGGCCAGTTCCAACGCCAAAAATGGACTGGCGATCATTATTCCGTGTCACCGCGTGATCAATACGGGCGGTCAGCTAGGGGGGTATGCCGGCGGTCTGGACAAGAAACAGTGGCTACTGGATCACGAAGCCAACTACGCTGACTAAGTACGCCTAAGAGAGCTTTGCAAAATCCTCATAGAGCGCCGCCGCGCCGTACAGAGCAGCCCTTGGATTGACCAAGAGCCGGATCGGGATGTCTTCCATATAGTCAGAGCGCTTGCCCCGTTTTAGAAAACGCGACATGGAATCTTCGGTTTTGAAGAACTCGATCATGCGCTCGGACACGCCGCCGGCCAAGACAACACCGCCGCGCGCACCGCCGGACAGAGCCATATCGCCCACAGCGCCCATGGTCGCGGCCGCTCTGATTTCGCAGAGCTCCAGACTAACAGCGTCGCCGCGTTTGGCCTTTTCCATAATCACAGCTGGCGAGAGAAGCTTATACGGTACGCCGTGGCGTTTGCAGATCGCTTCGTGGACATCATCCATACCGCTGCCGGAGCTGACTTTCTCCAGAGACACAAAGCCGAACTTCTCACGGAGGTTTTTCAAGAGCTCTAATTCTCGGTCCGTTTGCGGGGCATAGGCCTGGTGACCCCCTTCGGTCGTCAGGACCTGCCAACCGCCCTGGAGGAGCGGCACCAGATAGCCGACGCCAAATCCTGTACCCGGCCCGGCCACCAGAATAGGGGCGTCCGACTGTGCTTGGCCATCTTTGACATGCAGAAAATCATCATCGTCCAATTCCGGAACGCAGCGAGTCATGGCCGCAAAATCATTGACAATCATTGTGCGCTCAAACCCAAAGGTTTCAGACAGAACCTGTCCATCAAGCGCCCAATCGCGGTTCGTTAGCCGAACCTTATTATCTGACACAGGCCCGGCCACCGAAAAAATCGCATGCTCCGGTTTGGACCCCCCAAACGGATCCAGATAAGCTTTTAGGACGCCCTGAAATGTCGGGTAATCATCGCCTTGAAATTTGGCAAAATGTTCGATGGCCCAACGTCCACCTTCGACCCGTTTGGCAATACCAAACCGCGCATTTGTGCCGCCAATATCGGCCACCAGAATTTGCCGTGCCATATGATCCCCTATTTTTATGAGGGTTCTATAGGGGGAAAGTGTTTAAATCAATCCATTGATGACAGCGCTGTCATTTTCTATGCCTTTTGAGCGTCACAGGTTTTCTAACCTTGCCCTTGGAACCCGCCTCCCCTAGATGGCTTGCCATGAACGGAATTCTATATGTTGCCATTGGAGGCGCCCTGGGAGCCAGCGGACGCCATCTGGTCGGTCTTTGGGCGGGACGGTCCCTCGGCTCTGGATTTCCCTATGGCACATTCATCGTCAATATCGTGGGCAGCCTGCTCATGGGATTTGTCATCGGTTGGTTACTGACCCGGGACGGGAGTGATCATCTCAAGCTCTTAATAGCCACCGGTTTTCTTGGCGGGTTTACCACATTTAGCGCCTTTTCATTGGACGCTATCAATTTGCTGGAACGCAAAGCCTATTCGCCCTTTCTTCTTTATGTTGGCGGGAGCGTCATTGTCGCAATTCTGGCCCTTTGGGCTGGATTGATGATTGCAAGGAAAGTCTGGAGCTAATGAGCGGCGTTCAAATCATATCCGTCCCCGAAGAAGATGCCGGGCAAAGACTGGACCGCTGGTTCAAGCGGCGCTTCCCGCACATCCCCCATGGCCGGGTCGAAAAACTGTTACGGACCGGGCAGATGCGTATCAATGGCAAGCGCTCCAAAGGGGCCGACCGGATTGAGGCGGGCGATGACATTCGAATTCCGCCCTTACCAGAACCGGGCGCAGAAAAACCCAAAGCCAAAATCAGCGACGCGGATTTGCGCTTTATGCGGGATATGATTCTTTACGAAGACGCCGATCTTATTGCGCTCAACAAACCTTGCGGAATAGCCGTGCAAGGGGGGTCCAAGACCACACGCCATATTGACGGGCTTTTACCGGCGCTCGGCCCTGGGTGCCGCCTGATCCACCGACTTGACCGGGATACGAGCGGGGTGCTCTTGGTTGGAAAACACGCCAAAGCAGCCGCCTGGGCCGGTAAGGCCTTCCAAAGCCGCAGGGCCGAAAAAATCTATTGGGGCGTGACCAATGGCGTGCTGCAACCCCGCGCCGGCGAGATCAAAGGCTATTTGGCCAAAGGCAAGACAGATAATCGCTTTGGGAATAAAAATGCCGGCAAGGAAATCATGATGGCTGTTCGTCATGGCCACGACGGCGCGAAACACGCCCGGACCCTGTATCAAACTGTTCAAACAGCCGGGGTCAAGGCTGGCTTTGTGGTTATGATGCCCACCACAGGCCGGACGCATCAACTGCGCCTACATACACAGCTCCTCGGCGCGCCTATTGCGGGCGATCCGAAATATATGACCGATAGGCCCCTACCCGGCGGCCTGGAAAGAAAGCTGCATTTGCATGCTCGAAGTTTGACGATCCCAGGGCCCAATGGTGACGTGTCATTCACAGCCCCTCTGCCGCCGCATATGGCCAGCGCATTTGAGACTTTGGGATTTGAGACCAAAATCCAATTGGAAGATTGGGACGAATTTCAGTGAAAACGGCCAAGCGGTTTTATAAAAACGTGGAGGTTACCGAACTGGATTCTGGCTGGGGCGTCACGCTGGATGGCCGAACTTTGAAAACACCGGGGAAGCAAATACTGGTCGTGCGCGACGGCCATGTGGCCCGGTTGATCGCGGCGGAATGGGACGCGCAAACCGAAACTATCCAGCCCGAGACCATGCCCGTCACCCGATTGGCCAATGTGTCCATTGAGTTAACCCCGCACAATCGGGACAAGCTCGTTGACGAAGCCCGGCGCTTTGCGGGCACAGACCTGCTTTCCTACCGCGCGGAGAGCCCGCTGGAACTCAAAGAACAGCAGGCCGCGCAATGGGACCCAGTCCTTGATTGGGCCGCCCAGCGGGGGATCCGACTAAAAACCACCGACGCCGTGCTGGCCATCGAACAAGACCCAGAGGCTCTTGATAAGGTGGCAGACTACGCATCAGGACTAAATGATCTGAACCTGACTTTACAGGTGCATCTCACGGCCGTTTTCGGCTCCGCCGTTCTGTCTATGGCCGTCATGGAAAAACATCTGACCGGTTCACAGGCATTTGATGTGTCGCGAGTGGACAATCTATATCAGATCGAGCAATGGGGTGAGGATGAAGAAGCGGCAGAAATTGCCGCAGCGCTCAAGGCCGAAGTGAAGGCCCTTTGCCAAATATTGGAGAGCTGAATGGCAGAAACTATTACCGTATCCGAGCGGCCCGGCGGAAAATACACCAATGATGTGAAGTCTTCCCGGCACCAGCTATTGGCCGATGAACCTTTGGAGTTTGGCAGTGCGGACCTTGGTCCCTCGCCGTTTGAACTTGTCGCCGCGGGTCTCGGGGCTTGTACCTCCATCACCCTTCGCATGTATGCAGACCGTAAAGCTTGGCCCGTCGATAAGATTTCCGTGGACGTCTCTCACGCCAAAGAAATCCACGGAGATGGCATCAAACGCGATGTTTTTACCCGGGTGATCAAGATCGAAGGCGATCTGGACGAAACCCAATACAAGCGCATGATTGAAATCGCAAATAAATGCCCTGTCCATAGAACCTTGGAAGCCGGGTCCGACATTATCACCAAGTCTGGACATTAGCCCTTTAATAACCTTCTTTTGCTAGGCCTTTGCCCCAAATACGCGACTCGCGAGGGGACTCATATGGCCAGTGTCAAACAACTCATGGAAAATGCGCTCACGATCCGCATGCTCGATGAAAATCGGTTTTTGGAACTTAGACGCCAGGTATTCGACGACGGGGATATTTCCATTGACGAAGCCGATCTGATTTTCGCTATTGATAGCCAAATCGATAACCTGCCTGAAGGATGGAACGAGTTCTTCGTCGGCTCTCTGACCGATTTTCTGATCCGCCAGACGATGCCTGTTGGATATGTTGATACAGTGCATGTGAGCTGGTTGATGGAGCGGATCGAATTTGATGAACGCCTCTCCCATAAGACTGAGCTGGAACTCCTTCTCAATATTTTACGTCTGGCCAAAGAGGTTCCGGAAACTCTAGAGCTCTACACCCTTAACCTGATCAAGGAAAAGATTGTGGCGCGAGCGATCGAGTCTGACTTTCAGATTACCGGCGAAGACGTCAAGGAAATCAAACGTGTGCTTTACGCCTGCGGCGGTCACGGTGGATATGCCGTTAGCGAAACCGAGGCCCGGTTCCTGTTTGACCTGGACGAGATCAGCCAGTCGGCGGACAATGACCCGGAATGGCAAAAGCTATTTGTCGGCGCCATTGCGAACCATCTGATGACCATGGGCGCACCTGTGCCAGCCAGCTATGGTGAGGCCCGGCGGTCCGACGAATATCTTATGTCCAATGAAACAATATCCTGGAATTTAATGCGTTCCTTCCGCAGTTGGAGCGATCAGCGAGACGCCGGTGATACAGGGTCCATCTCCTCACAGTTTCTCGATGGAGAGCGTATTGCGCAGGCCGAAGTAATCGATGCAACGGAAGCCCATTGGTTGATCAAACAGATTAATCGTGACGGCACTATTAGTGTCAATGAACAGGCCCTCCTAGCGTTCATTCAAAAGGAATGTCCGCAAATCCATGACAGTCTCCAGCCGCTGCTGCGCTACGCCGCATAGAACCCGACATCATTCGAATTTAGAACGGCCCCGTAGAGGGCCGTTTTTTGTGCCTGCAACAATGGACTTAGATCGTGTTTAAATTATTCCTGAGCCCCATGGGTCAATTGCGACGCCAGGATTTCTGGATCGCAGCGGCCTGCTTCACGATTTTTATTATTGGCCTGAATGCGCTGGCCCGCGCGATTGGTGTGACCACAATGGCGAGCTTCTGGCTGTATACCCTCGCCTTCCCGGTTCTGATCTATTCTATTTATCAGGTCTGCAAGAAGCGCCTCCACCATATGGGACATTGCGCGCGACCATTTTGGATTTTCCTGTTTTTGATTTTATTTCTGTGGGTCGGCCTCGCGCTGTATTTTGGATGGGGCGAATATTTCAACGTTATGTTTGAGAACGAAGCCCGACATAAGGACGAGGAATGGATTAAAGCCCAGGACGAAATTCTCGCCAAAAGCCTGGAGAAAGGCAAAACGGTCACAGAGATTATTATGCTGATCCCTGCCATTGCTTTTACGGCCTGGCTGGCCCTCATGCCAGGAAAAGACAAAGCCGCTTGATTTTTGCGGTTCCTTTGGCATCCTGATTATATGTTTGCATTGTATTTCAATCCAACCGGACAAATTTCATCCAGAGAGTTTCGCAAAGGCGCGATTATTCTTTTGGCTCTGAATTACGCTTTATGGCTGACCTGGTATGTTGGGTTCGGATTGGCCGTCATCGGCGGCGGTATCGCCATGATATCCATTTTCTGCTGGGCCTGCCTGTTTCTAAAACGTCTACGCCATTCCGGGGTTTCCGAAGTCTATTATATTGCGATTGTCGCCAATTTTCTCTTTGCACTGGTCATCATATTCCCGGTTTTGTTGAATGTGATCATGCCCATTAGCGAAGAATCTCTGGCGCTCAGCACGCAGCTTATGGAGGCCAATGCGACGCTCAGGGATATCGAGAGACCGACCGTGTCGGAAATCACGCCGGTGATCGATTTGCTTGTAAAATCCAGCCAATTGGGCGCCCTGCGGTCAGCGATCATATTCTTCTTGTCTGGGGCGTCCATCGCTTTTGGCCTCGACCAAATTCTCAACAAACAATCTGCATTGACGAAATAACTGGCCCCGAACCGGTTTTCCCCTTAGACTACCCCAAAGAGGAGGACATCATGGGCGATTTACTATTTTCACCAAATGGACGGATCAGTCCGGCGCAATTTACAAAAGGCGCGCTAATTCTGATTTTCCTATATTTCATTTTATCCATTGCGCCGCTGGCCAGCCCGGGATTGGGCATGATCGCCATGATTGCTCAAATCTTATTGCTGTGGTGCTGGATCGTTCTCTGGATCAAGCGATATCATGATTCCGGCAATTCAGGCTGGATGAGCTTGATTCCCATTGCGATTTTTGTCGTCGGATATTTTTGGGTCAGCAATTATATCACGAATAAATATATGCCGGCCGAGATCAAGGCCGACATCGATGCCATTTGGGAGGACGGAGATATCATGGGAATGATGGAAGTCATGGCTGAGTATGAGCCTGAAATCGTAGCGACGACAACTATGCCGTCGGCCATTGGCTTTTCGATCTTGTCTGCGATCATCGCCTTTGGATTTAATGCTTTGATCAAGCACCAACCGGAAGAAAACCAGTTCGGTCACCCGAGCTAGTCCGCCAAAACCGGACCAAAAATCTTTTCGAAATTCCGGCGCAGCGCCATGTCGAGCTGCGCCATTTTTATGTCTTGCCCCAGAGCAGCTAAACTGGTCACGCCGTGTTCGCTGATGCCGCACGGCACGATGCCGCCAAAATGGGATAGATCCGGATTTACATTAATTGAAATACCATGAAAGCTGACCCATTTCTTGAGCCGAATACCAATGGCCGCGATTTTTTCTTCCCGCCCATCAGGGTGAGCAACCCAGACACCGACCCGGCCGCAGCGGCGCTCGGCAGTGACGTCAAATTCCGCCAGCGTATCGATGATCCATTGCTCTAGTGCCCGCACAAAAGCAGAGACATCGCGACCTCTCTTGCGCAAATCCATCATCACATAGGCCACGCGCTGCCCCGGGCCGTGATAGGTATATTGCCCGCCGCGTCCGCTCTCGAACACATCAAAGCGCTCAGTGTCGACCAAGTCGCTGGCCTGGGCGCTGGTACCGGCTGAATAAAGCGGCGGATGTTCCAGCAACCAGATTAGCTCAGAGGCGTCTCCGGCGGCGATGGCGCGCGCCTGCGCTTCCATCTTTGCTACGGCCTCTGGATAGGCCACAAGCGTCTCACTGACCTGCCAATGGGCCGGGTGATCGATTTTAATCTGGGCCGGTTTTCTCATGGGGGCTATCTGGGGCTGGCGCGGCAAATTTGCAAGTCATATTGATTGAACGCGAACAGGCCTTACATTAACCCTCGAATGAGGGAGTTGCGCCATGTCTATCCGGCCACCGCGAAATCTCACATCCCTGCCGGGAATGGGCAAAAGCGGATTGTCAGTTCTCGAGCATGAGCTGCTCGCCGAACAGGCCGCAGGTCTCGGCCATGCGGAGCGTTTGTTTCAAAAAGCCTACCGGCAACTTTCGACAATCCGCCCCGGTCAGAACGACACAGACACAATTTATCAATCTGTCGCTGATGCGCTTTACGCCTATATTATCCAGCGCGAAGCGGTCGGGCACAAATCCCATGATGATATCTACAGGATTTATGACATTCCCGGGCAGGTGCGAGCCCGCATCGGCATCATCAAGAAGCCTTAAAAAAGCGCTTCACAAAGGGCGGCGAGCTTGCTAAAGCCCGCCAACTCAATGTGCGGCCGTGGCGGAATTGGTAGACGCGCAGCGTTGAGGTCGCTGTGGGGTAAAACCCGTGGAAGTTCGAGTCTTCTCGGCCGCACCATTATTCCCTAAAAAATAGGCCTAAGTTACTGATTTCTTTATCTGTGGCCTGTATTGGGTGCGGAAAAGCGCGTGTTACACAATTTTGTGTAACATTTTGTGTAACACGGGAGGGAATTGTGGCGTTCATGCGAGACTTGGATCAATATCTGCAAAAGCGTGGTCAACGCTGGCATTATGTCCGGCGCGTGCCCAAGTAATACGCCGATTTCGATAAGCGAATAACTGTCCGAAAAGCCCTCAAGACAACATCGCTTGAAGTTGCCCGCGCAAGGCGGGATGAACTGGCCAAAGCGGATGAACAATATTGGAAATCCATCACTAGCGCCGTCGAAGGTCTCAGCGAGGAAACAACACAGGCCCGCCGAACCAAGCAAGCCATTAAACGTTATGAGGCGACAAAGAAAAAGGCCATGGACCTAGGCTTCATGTATGTGCCCATGGAGCAGCTTGTCGCAGTAATCTCATGATTACTGCTTAGGGGCTCAGCGTCGGTTCAGCAAACAGTACAATTACAATCCGGTTAGAATAGAGCTAAAATATATCACATTCATTCCTATCATCTTTAGGACAATCAAAGATAAAGGTCATCCAGGCTCCGCCGGTCTCTCTTGGCCATAAGTCATAATTGAAAGAACCCGATGCCGCCGCGGCATTGACCAAGGAAAGGCCTAACCCCATGCCGTGATCAAGGCGGTTAAGAGCGGAGTCTAGGGGTTGAAAGACCTGACCTGTATTCACAGAAATATTTTTGTCCATTGGCTTGCCGGAATTAGCGATACGAATAGCCGCGCGTTCGGTATTGGCTTTGATTTGTACGCTCACATGGCCATTTTCCTCATTGAATTTTACGGCGTTTTCCAGGGATTCCCTAAGGGCAATACGTACATTTTCATCCAAGGACTTCACCCACACCGGCACAAGATTAGATTCAAAAGAAATTGTTACATTTCGTTCAGAAGCTGTAGGCCTAATTTTGCCTACCTCTTCAGCAGCGATGAGATCCAGTCTCACTTTCCTTGTCACGGCGCGATCGGCAGCCGATTGGAACTTTACAAACTTTAGAATGCGATCGACTCTAGATAATGCGTTTTGCCCAGCTTCGCTGATTTGCCGGAGCATGCGGGATTTTGCTCTTTCATTGATCTCGAGTTTTTGATTCCCGAGTGTATCTGATATAGAAATTACTTGTGACAAAGGTGTTCGGAGCTCATCGCTCATCACAGACAAAAACATATGCTGCGATGTTTCCACCGGATCAGGGCTGTTTTCGATGACTGCCGCGACATCCTCCATTTTAGCTTTGGAAAAAGCGCTCTCTTCGATAGCAAGGTCAACGGCTTTTTTAACGTCGGCCGAGTCGCACGGCTTGCGAAGAAAACGAAAAACTTTGCCGTCATTAATGGCATCAACAGCGGTTTTTTGATCTGCGTTTCCGGTTAGCATAATCCGTTTTAATTCCGGTCTAATCTCCTGACTGCGGCGTAGCAATTCTAATCCATCCATTTCGGGCATACGCATATCGGCGATCAAAACAGAGATATCGTTGTGCTTTTCTAGATAGTCGACGGCAGCATGTCCGCCGTCGAAGGTGACGACGTTAAAGTCGTCAGAGAGACGGCGGCGCATGGCAGCCAATATACGGGTATCATCATCGACGAACACTATTTTCTTAAGGGCCATAATATTTTCCTTGATTGTTTCCGGGTTTAAAGGGGGAGTGAAATTTGAAAGGCGGTACGAAAGCCCGCTAGCTTTATAAGTTTCAATTCGCCATTGGATTGGTTGACAATAATATCTTTGGCGAGCGCCAAACCTTGGCCAGTGCCCTTGCCAACTTGTTTAGATGTGAAAAATGGATCGAATATTTTTTCGCGAATATCGAACGGGATGCCGGGACCATTATCGGCAATTGTAATATGTAGATATTGTTCGCAAAAATGGGTTGCGATATGGATTTTCGGATTCTCCGCTTTAGTCTCTTCGAGAGCATCCACAGCATTCATCAAAATGTTGACCAAGACTTGCTGAATTTGTCCGCGCCGGCAATCAATTTGTGGAAGGTTTGAACTTTCTTGCCAGTCTAATGTGACAATGTCTTTCATGCGGCTACGACAAAGTTTGAGCGCGTTAGAAATCAAATCATTCACATTGACATCCTGATCCACCGAATTGCCGCCATGGACAAATTCTCGCATCACTTGGATAATATCTTTGACCTCTTTTATGCCTGCAATAGTATCGATCATGGCCTCGCGAATTTCGGTTACGAGTTCATCATGCCGGATGGACTTATTATAGGCTTCCATCTCCTCAAACATTTCACGCAAGCTAGGGAATGTTTTAGCAACGTCTTTCATGGACGCGCACTTGGAGTAGGACTTATTAATTTTGCTCAGCGCGGTGGCCATGAACTGCACATTGTCACCGATGAATTGCAGCGGCGTATTAATTTCATGGGCGATTCCAGAAGACAGCGTTCCAACAGCTTCAAGTCGTCTGGATTCATTGACCCGAGAAATCAGCTCTTCGCGCTCTGCTTGGTTTTTCTGACGCCGAGTGATGTCATGAATAAACAAAACCACATAACAACGCTCATCGCCTTGCATACCGATATTTCCGCGTATTTCGGCGGGAAACATCTCACCGCCCTCTGGCGTTATTTCAATGTAATCCATCAAAATCTCGCCCGGGGTGGGCCAGCGTTTGAGTTGGGCCGATACATCCACAACCGTGTTGATCGGCTGGCCGACATATTCGGCTTCGGTTATTCCAAAGACGACCTCAGCCCGCTTATTCATCCCTGAAATTGTAAATTTCGGGCAACAGGTTATGATGCTATCAGGAGATGCGAGCATCACATTGCTTAGAATTGAATTAAGAAATCGATATTCAGAAGCCTGGTTTTTAAACGCCTGACTTTGCTCGAAGAGCTCTAAGCTTTTCACCTCAAGCAATCGTTCCGCTTCCTTGCGGCTGCCGCGCTCGCGCTCTGCTATTTGTTGATATAGGGCCAACTGATTAGTCATGGCATTTTTTGTAATGTGAACTCTATTTCGGTGACGGGCTCTGAACTCAGTAAACGTCGCGAAATTGTTGCCTCTTCACCAAAAAAGGTCAGGCATCCAGCAATTAAACCCTCACATAAATCGCCGAGGCCCCGGCTTGACCGGTAAACCATAATATATTTCTCAGGAGTATGCTCGACGCATTCAAATTCAGGTAACTCGGCATCAGGATAGAGCTTACGGACATCCACATGAATATGGCTCTCTACAAAGGTCAAAAAGTCAAAACAGTTATCGACGGTTTCAAAATGCTGCGGGCTGCTTGTGGAAAAATACGAAAACAGATGTTCTCCAAAAGACTTTAGTAGCTCGGAAACATCCAGCTGGCTTTTTTGAGCGACCTGGGAAATTAATGCACCCATTTCACAAAACGGATAAGTGCCCGTTGCGGTATAGACTCCTTCTGATTCCAAAGCCGATGCATTGATGACTTCTTGCAAAAAAATCGGCGAGAATGAGCTTTCAACAAACTCATAAAACTCTGTA
The DNA here is from genome assembly GCA_937924355.1 of uncultured Caulobacterales bacterium. GTDB lineage: Bacteria > Pseudomonadota > Alphaproteobacteria > Caulobacterales > Maricaulaceae > JACOMS01. Next base: position 4,074 of record CALDSY010000243.1, on the reverse strand, counting down.
AAAACGACACCCTTCATTGTGCTTCCCTTCAAATGGTTCGGTAAAGAGAGGTGCAAAGCATGTGCCCGCTTTTTTGGCTTGTTTTTAGGGGATTTCGGCTGGATCCCTTGCAAATTGCGGAAAATATTTGCGTTTTGCAAATGGCCAGAATGCGAATTGCGAATTATGTAAGGTCAAAATAATCAATGACCTAGGGTGCCGGATGCACCGCCGTTAACCTCGCGGAAACTACGATTAATGAGCCCAAATTAAACATTCCATGCGATACAAGATTGTTATTGGGAGAAGACCGTGGACATATCCGTATTGGGGATTGGGGTCGCTGCCCTTTCTTTTTGTCTAGGGTATGGCTTCCGGCGTAAGAGCCTGGAATGGGAAAACCAGACAAGAAAGGCCGAGCGACAAATGCAGTTGCAAACCGAGCAGTTGCAGGCGACCGTCGCAGCGTCGCTCGATGGTATTATCGTTATCGATATTGACGACAAAATTGTCAATTTCAGCGAGTCCGCCGAGAAAATATTTGGATATAAATGCCAAGACATCCTTGGCAAAAGCATGGCCGAGTTGATTGTCCCTGAGCGCTATCGCAGCGCCCATAACGCTGGTATGAGCCGAATGCGCAATACAGGCGAGACCAAAATACTGGGTCAGCGTATTGAAATCGAAGCCATGCGCGCCGACGGCACTGAATTTATGTCCGAACTCGCTATTTCCCGTAGTAGCGGCGAAAACGGTGATATCTTCATCGCTTATATTCGCGATATCTCCGAGGCCAAAGCCGCGCAACAGGCCTTGGTTGAGGCCAAAGAAGCCGCAGAAAAAGCCAGCCTGGTCAAATCCCGGTTCTTGGCGGCCATGAGCCACGAGATTCGCACGCCGTTTAACGCCGTCTTAGGGCTCCTTGACGTTTTGGGCGAGACAGAGCTGAATGATGATCAGATCCACCTTGTGAAAACGGCCGAAAAATCCTCTTTATCGCTACTTCGGATTATCAATGATGTGTTGGATTATGCCCGGATTTCATCGGGCAAATACACCATGATCAATACTGTATTTCCGGCCAATTCAGTTTTTGAAGATGTTCGGCAGCTTTTTGAGGTCAAAGCCCGGGAAAAAGATATCACTCTTAAAACGGATTATGATGTTCCCGATGATCTCTATCTCAATGGCGATATTGGGCGGATCCGGCAAATATTGTTGAACTTTGTTAGCAATGCTTTGAAATTCACGGAAACCGGCGAGATAAATCTTAGGGTCTCGGCGGCCGAGGTTGATACCGAAACCCCTGTGCTGAAATTTGAGGTCCAAGACACTGGAATAGGAATTTCGAAGATTGATTTGGAAAATTTGTTCGAAGAATTTTTTATGGTTGATAGCACGGACTCACGCAGTTTTGAGGGGACGGGACTGGGGCTAACCATTTCCAAAGCCATATCAAAAATGCTTGGCGGCGAAATTAGCGCATCCAGCAAACTTGGTAAGGGCTCAACATTCTCTTTAGCGGTTCCGCTCAAACGCGCGAACAAAGACATGATGGAGATGCGATATGATAGCCAATCTTCCGACATTTCGGACGTCCGCATTCTTCTTGCTGAGGACAATAAAACCAACCAGATGGTGGTATCGCGCGTGCTTGGACCGCGCTGTAAAGACCTGACCATTGTCGAAAACGGTGAAGAGGTGCTTGAAGCCTTAGAGCGCCAAGAATTTGATGTCATCTTGATGGATATCTTTATGCCCAAGATGAGCGGGAAAGAGGCGGCATCGACCATTCGCAAGTCTGACAAAGTCTATAATAGTATCCCAATTATAGCCCTGACAGCCATGGGCAGTTTTCATGAATTACAAGGTCTCAAAGATGTTGGCATGAACAATGTCATCACCAAACCCTTTAAGCGCAATGACCTATTAGGGACAATTGCTTCGATCCACACAGGCAATATTATGACAGATCAAAATCAAACCGGCCGGGTGTCGTCCGCGCTATTAGAACTTTTTGGAGAGGTTTCCGACGAAGAGTTAAGTGTCTTCAAAAAGCAATTTCATATTGATTTAGGGAATGCGGCTTCCGAACTCACCGACGCTCTAAAATCCAATGACATGAAATCTGCATTGCGCCCTAGTCATACCATGAAGGGGCTAGCTGCAACTTATGGCCTGATGGAGCTTAGCAATATGGCCGAGCTCACGCATAATTTTGCCGAGAACGAAGATAGCGAACTCTTCGCGCAGCAGGCCGAGAAAACAATCAACCTCACAAAACAACATCTTGCCAATCTTGATGCTCTTTTCGAACTCAAGAACCAAGCGGCATAGGAGAGAACCATGGTTAAAACACCTGAAGTTTTAATCGTTGAAGATACCTTATCGATGGCACTTCTTTACGAGAAAGCACTCAAGAAAGAAGGCATCAAAGCCGAGCTTTGTCAGAACGGCCAAACCGCACTTCAGATGATCAAAACCGGCGCATTTTCGACCGTTTTGCTTGATCTACAATTACCGGAAGTCTCAGGCCTCGAAATTCTCAAAGAAGTCAACGCTGTAGAATCCGACATTACATTCATAGTAATTACGGCCAATGGATCCGTTAACTCGGCGGTCGATGCCATGCGTCTCGGCGCTTATGATTTCCTTATAAAACCGTTTCCAGAGCCGCGCCTGGTGACTTGTGTTATGAATGCGCTCGAGCGCCGCAAATTGAAAACACAAGTCACTAAGTTAGCGAAAACCGCTGCAGGTACCGTTCCTGGTTTTATCGGAAGTTCAGAGGCCATGATGGATGTTTATGGCACCATCGGTAGCGTCGCCAATTCTAAGGCCCCTGTATTTATCACCGGCGAGTCCGGTACGGGTAAAGAAGTTACGGCCAAAGCCCTGCATGAACTCAGTGATCGATCTAAAAAGCCTTTTGTCGCCATTAACTGTGCGGCCATTCCAGACAACCTAATGGAGTCTGAAATTTTCGGGCATGTAAAGGGCGCGTTTACGGGGGCTGACAAAGCCAGAAAAGGCGCGGCCAGCATGGCTAATGGCGGAACACTATTCCTCGATGAAATTTGCGAAATGGATATTGGGCTGCAAGCCAAGCTTTTGCGCTTTTTGCAAACTGGCCAGATCAAACGCGTCGGGAGCGACTGGCTCGAAGACGTTGACGTTCGGATCGTTTGCGCGACTAATCGTGACCCTATGGAAGAGGTTGCTGAAAAACGCTTTCGCGAAGACCTTTTATATCGCCTCAATGTATTATCCGTTGAATTGCCTCCGCTTCGCGAGCGCGGGGAAGATGTTTTGGTCCTGGCTCAGAATTTTCTTGAGAAATATGCGGCTGAAGAGGGTAAGTCCTTTGAAGCCATTTCAGATGATGCCAAAACTGCGTTATTGGGCCATGATTGGCCGGGCAATATTCGCGAGCTGCAGAATACAATTCGTAAATCCGTTGTTATGCAAGATGGTACGTCTTTGACAGGGAAAATGATGTCGCTAAAGAAATCCGTGCGCGCTTCAGACAATGACTATGCGCTGGTTCAGTCTGTAGATCAAACGCCATCCAGACCTGTTGAAACTGGACCGCGGCTTACGGTCAGTCTTGACAACCCACTTGTCGATATTGAGCGTAAAGTCATTGAAGCGGCGATTGATCATTGCGGCGGTAGCATTCCTAAAGCAGCTGACATGTTATCTGTCAGTCCATCGACGATCTACCGTAAACGGGAAAACTGGTTTGATACCGCCATTGAAACTGAACACGCCAAAGCGGGTTAACCCGCTTGGCAAGACTTCATGGTTCCAAGGCTCTGCTGGAACCGGGCATCAGCGGCGCTAAGCTCGGCTCTCGAGATATCTTCACGTAGAATGCTCAGCTCTCTTAAAAGCTCTTCTTTGATTTGATGGGTTTCCCGTCCTTCACCAGACGCAACATCATCTGTTAATCGGTCGGTAATTTGAACCTGCACATCTTTGGCTTTCCAGGCCAGGTCCATTTCGTGTTCAAGGTTCTTGACCTCTTCGAAAGCTAGGGCTGTTTGCGCCATGATCGTATCGGCAACTACTTTGATATTGGCATCGGATAAAGTC
>CALDSY010000242.1 GCA_937924355.1 uncultured Caulobacterales bacterium | reverse complement strand
GCGAGATACAAGAGCCCGCCAGGATGTCAAGATGGTGCCCGGCAGCTCCTAGGCGTATACCTTAGATCACCGAGGCCCGCCGCCCGCGCTTAGGATTCCATAACCTTTTCCGTCCGATTCATATTGAAAACAATTCTGTTCCTCCCTAGATAGAATGAAACACCTTTTACAAAACGACTTATGGGGGAGACACACATGTCTAGTTTTGACGTACAAATTGAGCAGTCCAAAAAGCAGGTTGCCGAGGCCCAGAATAAGATCGCGGCTTTGTCGGCCCAGATCGAAGCGGCGCGGCAGAAAATGTCGACCGGCGCGGATATCACCATTGATATCGAAAATGCGACCCTGAACGATGTCCACGCCCATACGGATTTGATGGATGCCAATATTGCCGAGCTGATTGTGGGTCTGGACAAGGTCACCGCCGGTTTCTCCAAGGACTTTAACGCCCTGCGCGAAAAGACCGGCTGGGAAAAGTTCATCGGTATCTTCTCCAAGAACCGGGCCGATGCCATGCGCGAAGAGCGTATGCGCGCCGCCACCATCGAAGAGAAGCTCAAAGACCTGATCGGTAAATCCAATATTATTGTCTCCATGCTCTCCACACAACTGGACACGCTCAAAGTGCACCGGGAGCGGGTTGAGAATAATCTCACCGTCACATTGTCCGAGCGGGAACAGGCCGTGGACGCGCTGGAAAACATCAAAGTCGCTCTGGCCGATATGGATCCGAAAATTATCGAGGTCGAAAACAAGATCTCCATGGAGACAGACGCCAAGGCCCGCACGAAACTAGAGACCGAGCTGGCACAACTTAACTCTCAGCATAATGAGCTGGCTCAGCAAGAGCAGGTGCAGCTGGCGAAAAGCCAGACCCTGGAGCGCTATATTGAAAAAGGCAAAAGCTGGGTGGACAGTCTGCAGAACCAGGCCGCCACACAAATGGTGCTAATCAACAAGCTGGAAACCGATACGAAAAACCGGGTCGTGCTTTATGATGCCCTGACCAAATCTTTGAAGACGGCCCAGCAACAAGATGTGGCCCACAAGATCAATGAGATCGGCGTGGCCACGGACCAAGAAGCTCAAGTGTCCATGTCGGCCATCGGCGCGGCGGCCAATAACCGGGTCGCCGATATGATGGAAGCCCATGACGATCATATCATCTTTGCTCGCAAGGTCCTCGAGGAGAAGGCCAAAGCCGATGAGCGGTTCGCGCGCCGGTTTGAGAAGATTCTCGATAAGCACGAAAAGAATGCCTATGTGCCCTCTGGCGGCGGCGGCGACGGCGCGGCCGGTTAAGTCATAAGGAACGCACTGAGCCACACATTATGACAAAAAAAATGGACGTGAACGCCCAGCTCCAATATGATCACAAAGTGATTGACGGGGCCCGGGCCACGCGTCGTTACTTCTCAAAATTTGAGCGCATTATCGGCCATATGGGCGATGTGGCCGCCCTCTCTTATAAGGAAAAATTGCTCTCGCCGCTGGAGGCGCGGATCGTGCTGCAATATCTGCAGGGGCTGGCCAACACGTTTACGGCCCTGTCCTATAAATTCCTCATGGCCAATCGGGTGGGCGACCACTCGGCCAAGCTGCTCTCCATTGATAAAACCGATAGCGGCTTTCCGGTGTTTCAGGAAATCCTGCAAATGGCCGCCGACGCCCTGCAGGCCGATGATCACCTGCTGACCCTGCCAAGCCAAGGCCGCATCAAAAAGGATATGATTAGCCATATCCTGACCGAGCAAAACCACCCGACCAAGCTGCAATATGCTCTGTCGCAGCGCATTTATTATGAGCGGCTGGCGGGGGCTAATCTCTTTTTGTCGCAAAACCATCCGCAGGCGCAGTGGGAAGGCAACATCAAGAAAAAGAGCCCCAAGCAATATCTCATCCACTGGGCCGTTTATGACAGCCCGACAAACGTCCCGACCATTTATCTCATGGAGGTGGAGGATTCGGGCAAAAAGGCCCTGCCGCTGGATGAGCGGCGCTGGCCCCGCGTGCAAAGTCATCTGCTCTCGCAAAGCATGTCGACCCTGCAGCTGCTGACCATTGCCCGCGGCTTTGACAGCGATTTTGACGGCCTGCATCCCAAAGTCCTGCGCCGGGTGCATCTTGGGCCCATGTATAGCCATGCTTTCACCCAGCAGCGCGGACCTTTGCGCGACGTGCTGGCCGAAGCGTCCGGGCAACCGGGCCTCGACTGGACACTGGCCTGGACCGTGGAGACCCTGGTCTCCACAAAAACCAAGCGCGAGAAGACGGGTATTTTCAGCTCGGCTCAGCGCGAGATCTACAAGGTCGCCGATACATTTGGCGATGAGGGCGGCGCCACAGAAATCCGCCGCTCGCTGATTATGCCCCACCGGGCCTTTCAGGTTCTCAAAGAGAAAAACCCGCCCACCCTGGCCAAGACCCGTAAATATGTGGTCGGCACAGACGGCAAAATATTGAGCTATGTGTAGGAATTAGGACATGTCACAAACCGGCAATTTCATGGAACTCAAAGAAGAGAAAATCCAGGCGAAATACGCGCAAGCGGAAAGCCTGCTGTCGGGCCTGGATCATACGCCGCGTCTGGCCAAAACCAAGGCGGCCCCGGCGCAAGCGCGGGAACGCTCGCCGGGTGTGGCCAGTACGGGCCGGCGCTTTCGCTCCACCACGCCGGGCCTGGTGACTAAATCCACCGCGCGTCCCGAAGGCGTGCATCTGATCAACCGCATTCAAAATCTCGGCGGCGAGTCGGCCATCACCACACCGCTGCAGGCGGGCATTATGACATCCCTGCGCCGGGCTCTGGCCACGGCCATGGTGGTCGCTGATCAATTCGCCCAGCACACGGGCCTGTCGGAAATGATGAAGGAAAATCTGGCCGGCAAATTAGGCCGCTCCCAAGAAGGCGATTTTGGCGAGCTTCTGGCCGCCAGCTCCCTGATCAATCTTCACGTCTTTGCCAATATGGCCAGCTTTCTTCTGGCGTCCCAGCACGCAGAGACCTCCGAAACCTCTGTGGATATTGGCGCGGTCGAAGAGATCCTCACCGATAACCCAACCCTGGCGCTCTCCGGCGCGCTCTGGGAGCTCGACCAAGACCTGGCTATTTTCGCCACCCGCGAAGATCTTTTAATGCCCGTGGTCACATCTTTCCTTGAGCAGCTCATGGAAGCCGTAACAATTCGCGCGGGAAACACGCCGCGTCTGGAGCCTTTTACATCGGTCTCTTACCGGGTCGAAGAGGATGATTTCCAGATCGACGGGTTTAGCCCTTTTGCCAAAGCCAAAGGCAGCAAGCTGGTCATGAGTTTCAAAAAGCCTCATCAGGTGGTCGGCAATCACATCGCCAAACACCAGGCCATGAAGCTGTCAAAAATGATCATGGCTTATGATTTTGAGCGCATGCTCAATCCGTTTGCCGATATTGGCGGCTTTGTTTTTACGTTCATGGGCGATGGCAAGCCGGGCACAGGTAAGACCACGCTGATCCAGATGATGGCCGGCATGATCAATGAGTATTGCAAAGTGGCCGACTATCCGTTTCGCTATGAAAACCTGTCCACGGACTCTATCGATAGCTATCAGGGCAAGTCGGCGCAAAACGCCAAAAACTTCATCCGCAATATCACGGACCCTCATGTGATCGGCTTTGGCACCATTGATGATATTGATCAGCTCGCCGGTAAGCGCGGCGACAGACAATCCTCCGCCGGTCAGCTCGAGATCACGGCCGTTCTCATGGAAAGCTTCGCCGGGGCCAATACGGTGGTGCGCGGCAATTGCACTTTTGGCATGTTCTCCAACTATCCGGAAAATGTAGATGACGCGCTGCGTCAGCGGGCCGCCGCAAGGTTCCTCGTGGACGGGCCGCAAACCCGCGAAGACTTTATTGATATCTTCCACCTTCTGCTAGGCAAGAACCATAAAATCCCGGTGGGGAAACATGATCTCTATGCCAGCCAACAGATCAAAAAAGCCATCGCCGCCTCTTATGACAAACACTCCAAACCCCAAGAAGAGGGGCTGGAGCGGGTCTTTGATAAAGTCAGCAAAGACATCGGCAAGATGGATACCATTGCCAAGATCGGCACCTATCTAAAGTCCATCCAGGAAGTGGATGAGCGCTTTACGGGCCGCTCTATCAAGAACATCACCGACGCCATCAAAGTCCGCGCCATGGATTTTGAACTGCCCGATGAATGGATGGAAAATCCCGAGCTCTTCCTGCGTAAGGATTACGACACCAAAAAGAAAATGATCGAGGATATGGCCACGCCGATCACGCTCGACATGATCATGCAAGAGATCAACCGCTACGCCGATAGTGAGTTCCGCTATGCCGATAAGTCCGACGAAGCGGCCATCGACAATGCGGTCCGCGACATGCACCGCATGGAAGAAGCCAAGCGGCGCTATCTGGCGGAGAAGAGTGGGTGAT
>CALDSY010000241.1 GCA_937924355.1 uncultured Caulobacterales bacterium | reverse complement strand
TCTATATCGAAGACCGGGTCAAAGACATGTACATTTCCGGCGGTGAGAACGTCTATCCGGCGGAAATAGAGAATGTGCTATATCAGATGGACGACATTGCTGAGGTGGCGGTTATTGGTGTGCCTGATGAAAGATTTGGTGAAACCGGCTGTGCTTATGTGGTGCTTAAAGAAGGCTGCGCATTGGAATTGGGGGATTTGCAAGCTCATGTTTCTGACAAAATGGCCAAGTTCAAACATCCCAACCACATCCGATTCCTAGACGAACTTCCGCGCACCGCCTCGGGCAAAGTTCAGAAATTTGTCCTACGGGAGCAGTTTAAGGCGGGGTGACCTGTTACAATATAAAGACCGGCAAAATTATTGCCGGCCTCCAGATTTTACGACGCAAATCGCTTTGATTAACCGGCGGTCGTTGCCGGTTCAGACGGTTCATCGGGACAGATATTGGTAACCTCAACACCCTCTGGATTTATATAAGCTGTTCGGGCCGGTTCCAGTTGGACGACGCGTTCCTCTTCCCGTTCGATGGGCTCATAAGGCGGATTGTCGATCAATACGATCGCCGTGACGGTTTTAGTCACCTCCGGGATGTCAATTTTCTGCAGCATTTCGATGGGGTAACAATTTCGAATAGGGTCGAACTTGATTTCGATGATGGTTGGTTCTTCGATAGGCTCGGGCGTGGATTTACATCCAGCCAGTACAGAAAGGGCGGTTAAGGCCAAGGCGAATTTCTTAATCATGGGTATTTCCTCATTTTCATCCATCCTATCCGGCCATTTGGGCGGTTTTGTGTCAGAATAGACCATATTTTCAACGCAATTATGGCGTTTCGTTCTAATATAGTTAAGACTTTATTGCAGAATCTTTTCTTAAATAGTGTTAATTAGTAGACGCCACCCAATCATGGCAGAATAACTCAAAAATACAGGTAAGTTGATGCTTATATTCGCAGGGTCAGACCCGACACTTATGTCGCTCATTGGTGAAGCCAGTACATTTGTAAAAATCATTATGTTTATTCTCGTCGTTGCGTCGGTCTGGAGCTGGGCCATTGCCGTGGACAAAATCATTACGTTTCGGCTTTTAAAGTCGCGGGCTAACAAGTTTGAGGAAACCTTCTGGTCGGGCCGAACACTTGAGGATCTCTCGTCCGGACTGGCCGGTGACGTGCGCGATCCTATGGCGCGGGTTTTCGCTGCCGCTATGCGGGAATGGGAAGAGAGCAAAGTCAATGCCACCAAAGGTGACGGAGCTATGCTCATGGCCATGCAGCGCATCGACAGCGTCATGAACATGGTCATAAACCGGGAAATATCCAAAGCCGAACGAGGTATGACGTTTCTGGCAACCATTGGCGCGACGGCCCTTTTTGTTGGCCTGCTGGGGACGGTTGTGGGTATTATCATCGTCTTCCTTGGCATTTCCAAATCCCAAAACGCGGACTTTACGGTCGTTGCTCCGGGTGTATCAGAAGCTTTGATTGCAACGGCCTTGGCGCTGATTTGCGCGATCCCGGCCGTCACTTTTTATAATTTCTTTGCCGCGTCTCTGGATAAATATGCCGGCCGCCTCGAAGGCTATGCCGACGAATTGTCAGCCATTCTGTCACGTAAAATGACCAAGGGCGGATAGATGGCGGTCATGCCTAGATATCAATCGGGCCGTCGCCGGGGCCGCCGAGCTCGAAAGTCGATCCATTCTCGGATCAATGTGACGCCCATGGTTGACCTGTTTCTGGTCCTCTTGCTGGTGTTTATCATGACGGCGACAAATCTCCTGCCGCTTGTTCCGGTCGATTTGCCCAAGACAGATGCAGAGTCGGTGACCCTTCAGCAAGACCCCATAACGGTCAGTATTCAATTAGATGGTAGCGTGTTTTTACAAGGTGAGCCTGTGGCCTTGGATGATCTTGCCGATCGTTTGGCTGCAATTTCGGTGAAAGGCTTTGAAGAGCGCATTTATCTGCAAGGTGATGGCCAAGCTGATTACGAGGCCATCGTCCGCGTCATGTCCAGGATCAATTCCGCCGGGTATACGAATATCGGCCTTGTAACGGATGCAATTCGCGACGAGTGATGAAGTTCGGATGGCCCATATCCATTATCGCCCATGGCCTTTTGGGCCTGACAATGGTCGCGGGGTTTTCTTCAATCAGTCAGATTGAACCCCAGGAAAAGGTCATGCGGGTGCATCTGGCATCCATTGACGAGCTGACCAATCTCAGGGCCAGCGTGAAACCACCCAAGCCTAAACCAAAGCCGCCTGTTGAAGAGCCCATGACTTTGCAGACCCCCATGGAAAATGCCCCGGAAGCTGGCGCGCCGCAGGAACGTACGGTCGAACCACAACCCGTTCCAGACATCATTCCAGAGCCCGATGCAGAGGTTGAGCCAGAGCCGATCATTCAAGAAGCCGAAGCCGCGCCGCCGACATTTGATCTGGACCGCATTTCAGCCGTCGTAGATCGTACGCGGGACCAACAACCCGAAGCCGGACAACAAAGAACGCTTGTGTCTGAACAAAATTTCTTTGTGTATTCTCAAACGGCCCAGGCCGCCGCCGGAGAAGCTACCGCCTTGACCTTATCTGAAATGGACGCTCTGAAACAACGTATGTATGCGTGTTGGCGTCATCCTGCTGATGCGACGAACCTCCATGAATTGGTCGTAGAAGTGCGAGTCCTTTTGCAGCGAGATGGCAGCGTGAGTGATGTGCACTTGGCGTCACCGGGCCAGGTGCGCCGGAGTCCTAATCCATTCATGGAACGCGCCGCGCGTGAAGCGGTCAATGCTGTAAAAAAGTGCAGCCCTTATGACTTTTTGCCGATAGAAAAGTATGCAAGCTGGCAGGATATGGTCCTGCGTTTTATTCCAGAGGTTTAATTAAATGAAACTGATCCGTGTTCTGATTTCAATTTTTGCTCTTTTGTTATGGGCGCCTTTTGCCAATGGGCAGCTGCGGATTGATATCACAGAAGGAAATCTCAAGCCGGTTCCGATTGCCATCGCCAATCCGGAATCTGACACCATAAGTGGACGGGATACGGGGGCTCAGATCGCCGAGGTTATTCGGGCTAATCTGGAAAGATCAGGCCTGTTCAAATCCATATCGCCTGATCTCTTCCGCGGTACACAGACCAGTATTAACTACAAACCTGTTTTCCCCGATTGGCGGGTGATCAAGTCCGAGGCCTTGCTTGTTAGCCGTGTTGTTGTCGAGAGCCCGTCGCGGAT
>CALDSY010000240.1 GCA_937924355.1 uncultured Caulobacterales bacterium | reverse complement strand
TTTTGGCCGCATTCACAACAAGGTGGTTCGTTACAAAAAATGATCCACCTCGATGGTCAAGGCTGGGACATCCTGATTGATCCGGACAATGGCAGCCTGTTTAAAAGGTGCCGTTACAACGAACATCAGGTTTTCCGCGATGCCTTAAACAGAGACAGCGCAGCTTTCCCTCAATACGATAGCGCCTGTTTTCCGTTGCTGCCTTTTTCCAACCGGATTAGAAATGGACAGTTCAAATTCCAAGGCCAATCGGTTCAGCTCCCCATAAATGCGCCGGGGCAGAAACACGTTCTGCACGGATATGGATGGATCACTCCTTGGGAAATAGCCGAGCAAAAATCTGATAGCTGCCATCTGCGGCAAATCTATACCCCGAACGACAATGACGGTTCATGGCCTTGGCCTTATGAAGCCCATCAATCCATTCGCGTAGAGAACAATTGCCTCAGACTTGAGTTATCCCTGAAGAATACCGGGACAACGCCTATGCCAGCTGGGCTTGGGTTCCACCCTTATTTTCCCGATCTAGAACATGCCCAACTGACCTTCCCCAGCAGCGGCGTCTGGCATTCTGACCAAGATGTGATACCGACAACATTCGGCGGATTGACCCCTGAATTTGACTTGTCAAAACCTACTCCCCTGAAATCATTTCAACTCGATCATTGTTATTTTGATGTGGGCCAGGCCAATATTTCTTGGGACAACAATCCGACCAAAATAATCATCAAGTCTTCAGACAATCTAACGCGCGCGGCCGTCTATACGGCCCATGCGGATAATGCCTTTTGTTTTGAGCCCGTAACCCACACTCATAACGCTATCAACATGGCCTCACCCCTATCAGAAGGCCTGACGATCTTGGCCGCCTCAGAAGCCGTCCACATCTGGTGTGAATTCTTCATTTCTTGACGAAATATTAACCGAAACTCCAGTTAATTGCTCGTAGTCTAGTTCCGTGAAGATTATGGCGATTGAAGCAGATTTTATTTCGAAAATTCCTGATAATTTTCACCAGAAAGCCGGTGAGCTGGCGCCTGACTGGCTTCAAAAAATCGGCTCTTTGTTCGACATTGGCATTGCCATCATTGATCGAGGCAACCAAGTTCACCTACACAACAAGTCTTTTATTGAACAATGCGGTATTCCCGTGGAAATCATCAACAAGTCACGCAAGCTCAATGACTGGTTTGCTTTTATGGAGAACCGGGGTGATTTCCGAAAAGACTCCCCCAAGGACTTTCTCGAAAAAATCCACTCAGGCCTAAACCAAGATGCGCGTCTTGAGAACATTACGCCGTCGAATGGAAAATTTATCAATTTTAGCTTTTTGCCGTCGAAAGACGGAATCGTTTCGGTTTTTTCCCGGGACGTCACAGAACAGCAGCGTAATGAAGAATGTCTTGAGCATGCCTTGGAAATTGGACAATCCGGGTATTTCTATCATGTGATTGAAACGGGTGAAACCATAAGGCGTTGCGCCTGGCTTGACCAAATGCTCTCACCCAGCGAGAAAAAACAAATCGACGAAGAAGGGCTCTGGCCCATGTTCCACCCCAATGAAATGGCTCGCGCGAAAACACTGTGGCGAACAGCTGTTTTAAACGGTCAAAGGATTGAAGCGCCCTTAAAGATTCGGACTCAAAACGCCGGCGAACGTATCTTCAAATTTACTGTAAAACCACTTCAATCAACGACCGGGGTAACGACGCGGGTCATTGGGTTTTTTGATGACGTGACTCATGAACATAAAGTCAGAGCATCACTAAAAACCGCCAAAGAAGAAACAGAACTCAGCTTGAAATCTAAAACGGATTTCCTGGCACGGATTAGCCACGAAATTCGCACGCCTATGAACGCAGTGATCGGCATTGCTGATGCACTTATTCATCATAACAAAAATCCAGATATCGTCCCTAAGCTAGAGCTCATTCAATCCTCTGCCGATGGAATATTGAACATTCTGGACGACACATTGCATCATGCGAAACTCTCAACGGACGAGTTTAAAGTTGATCCAAAACCTGGAAATCCCAGAAAATCCATAGAGAGCGTATGTGCTTTGTGGGAATCCAAGGCCGTTCAAAACAAAACGACAATTAACTGCGTGTTGGATAACAATGTGCCGCACGAAATAAATTTTGATCGCTACAGATACGAACAATGCCTAAACAACCTTTTGTCCAATGCCATTAAATTTACACCAGGAGGGAAGATCGATGTTGTGGCCGCGCGAACAGATAAAAACGGGCAATCCCGACTCACACTGGCCGTAAGAGACAATGGTATTGGCATGACCGAAGAACAGAGTGCCAATATTTTCAAGGCCTTCAAACAAGGGGATCAATCCATCGCCAAGAGATTTGGCGGAACAGGCTTGGGAATGAACATAACAAAATCGCTGATCGAAAAAATGGGGGGTACTATTTCAGTCAGATCGAGCCAAGGCAAAGGTACCATATTTGTTTTAAACTTACCCATTCAAACTGAGGCAAAAGACAATCAACCTCCCCTCGCCGACATTCAAGTTTCGGAACAAACTGAATCACCTTATGAACGCCTGCGCGTTTTGGTGGCTGACGATAATGCCACCAACCATCTCGTAGTAAAATCTTTGCTAGATGGCGTTGTGGCTGAAATTTACACAGCCATTGATGGGCAGGACGCGTTATCAGTTATGGAAACCGTCCCCATCGACATTATTCTGATGGATATTCATATGCCGATCATGGACGGGATCGAGGCAACCCTTGCCATTCGAAGCAGTCATCAGTCCTGGTCAGACGTTATCATCATAGCCTTAACGGCGGACCCTGAATATCAGCAAAAACGGCTGTGCCTAAACATAGGGATGGATTACGCCGTTGCAAAGCCGGTCAAGCTAGTCGACCTTCTGGACGCATTTGACAATGTGCTGAGTATGAAAAACGCCAAACAATACCAAAGAAAAATCGCTTAGTCTCGTGACATTGAAATTTGCCTGCGTTAGCAATTTCCAAATTTCTGGAGAGAACATGCGTCATTTAACTTCTACAGCTATGGTCAGTGTTTTACTCGTTACGAGTGCATGCACGGGTAAACCGGCAAATAAACCTAAAGATTCTAGTCAATCTATTTCAAGTGCAAGTGCCATCCAATGCTATTCTGGTGGTCCCATCTACACGGCCATCGATTCGGCTCCAACCGTCGAAGCGGTCAAAGTAGAATCTGGACTCATCAGCTATGCGGGCGGCATCAAGGACGGGTGGTGTGACGGTGGCGACATGGTCGACTTGTCGGGGGCTGCTATGTATCCGGGCTTTACCGACGCTCATGGACATTTTATCGGAATAGGCCTTCGGAAAATGACCCTTAATCTCGAAGGGACAACGTCCATAGACGAGCTACAGACCCGCGTTTCTCTTGCTATCAAAGACGTGGACACAGGCACCACACTTTACGGACGGGGCTGGATTGAAACACATTGGCCAGAGGGTCGTTTCCCCAATCGTTTAGATCTGGACGCGATATCCCCGAACAACCCGGTCATTCTTGAACGCGCC
>CALDSY010000239.1 GCA_937924355.1 uncultured Caulobacterales bacterium | reverse complement strand
CGTCGAAAATGTACACCGCGCCGATCTCAACCCCATGGAAGAGGCACTGGCCTATAAGTCTCTGCTGACCCAGTTTAAGAGAACCCAGGCCGATGTGGCCCAAGCCGTCGGCAAATCCCGGCCCTATATCGCCAATATGCTACGCCTGCTCAATCTACCCGACGCCGTGCAGGGATATCTATCAGAAGGCAAAATCACCACAGGACATGCCCGCGCCATCATCGCCGCGCCAAATCCCCAGCAACTGGCCGATGCCATTGTCGAGCATGATTTATCCGTTCGGGACGCCGAAAACCTGGTCAGGCGCATGAAAACCGACGCCACGGCTCCAGCGATCACCAAGGCCAGCAAAGCTCAAAAGGCCGCTGATATTCGTCACGTGGAAGAAAAGCTGGCCGACACTTTGGGCTTGGCGGTGGATTTACGGGACAAAAATGGGCGAGGGGAGCTCCGTCTCAAATATAAATCGGCTGATCAGCTCGAAGCCCTTATCCATCGCCTCACCCAATCTTAGCTCAAATAGCCCCTGTTCCACCGTGGAACAGAGAACGCATTGGTTGTTCCGCGCGCGGGGTCCTCGTTTCCACGGTGAAACATCACAACTATAAGGGGGCTATATTCCGTGCTTTTATTTGAATTCACAAACACTCGCCCTGTAACCAATTTCATATTCGGCATGAATTTTGCACCTAAGGCCTTAGATGAGGTCTGTGATGAAAACGAAACTGATTACGCTCCTGACAATAGTCGTCACCTTAATAGCTTCCGTTGGATGGTCCGCCACTGCCCAGGCGCTCGACTACCCGCCTGACTACTCTGCTGCTACTAAGACTCTATATATAGACATGGCCCGCACTGGAGATGGCGAAGCTATGTATCAATTGGGTCTTATGCACCTTCACGGTCTCGGCGCCGCACAAAATGAAAACGTTGCCCGCAGCTTTTTCACCCATGCCGCCCAGACAGGCCACATCAAAGCCGGCGTTGAACTGGCGGCCCTTCCGACCATCATGATCGCGCCCAAACCGGCTTCGACCACATCAGCCGTATCGATCGTAAAACCGATTTAAGCCAAGCCAGCAACCCAGGCCCAGAGACCACATAAAGAGGCAACGCCAAAAAAGTCGAAAATTCCCGCGGCGACATTTGAAGCTCAAAAGGCGGCCAAGGCCAAACAAGCCGCACAAAAAAAACAAGCCCAGCTGATGGCTAAACAAAAGGCTGAACGTCAAGCGGCCTTAAAAGCCAAGCGTGACAAAGTCATGGCTGAAAAACGCGCCGCCATACAAAAGACCCAAAAAGAAGAACTGGCCGCAAAAAGAATGGCTGCAAATCAGGCGGCCGCCCACAAAAAGGCGCTTCGTAAAGCTAAGCTCGACAAACGAGCCAAGGCATCCGATCCAAGCCAGAGCCAAGAGATTACTAAAGCCAAAGCAGAAAACTCTATGGTCCCGCTCACAAAAGCCTCGAACACAGAAAACGCCGGAGACTTCGCCGCGCTCCTAAAAGGAATCATTACGGCCTTGTTGATTATTCTGATGTTAGTGGCGATGGTCGCTATGGGACGCCGCATCCAGAGATAACGCGAACACACCCTATTTTAGACGGGCTTCATGGTTTGGAAAGGTCAACTGCGTCTTATCTAAATCAAAGTTCGTCTATCTGTAATGAAGACGCTTGATATCTAGAAGACGCGCTAAGTATTCATACTGTCAAAGAATTCCGAATTTGACTTCGTGTCTTTGAGTTTTGAGAGCAAAAATTCAATCGCGTCCATCGTGCCCATAGGGTTTAGGATGCGACGCAGCACAAAGGTCTTCTGAAGCTCCGCCGGAACAACCAAAAGTTCTTCTTTTCGGGTGCCGGATTTTGTCACGTCAATTGCTGGGAAGATCCGTTTGTCTGAGACTTTCCGGTCAAGAATAATTTCGCTGTTACCTGTCCCTTTAAATTCTTCAAAGATGACCTCATCCATTCTCGATCCGGTCTCGATCAAGGCGGTGGCGATAATTGTCAGAGATCCGCCATCTTCGATGTTGCGGGCCGCGCCAAAGAAACGTTTTGGACGTTGCAGGGCGTTGGCATCCACACCCCCGGTCAAAACCTTACCGGAGCTAGGAACAACCGTGTTGTAAGCCCGGCCTAAACGCGTAATGGAATCTAGAAGTATAACCACGTCCTTACCATTCTCTGTCAACCTTTTGGCTTTTTGGATCACCATCTCGGCCACTTGGACGTGACGTGCCGCGGGTTCATCAAAGGTTGAGCTCACGACCTCACCCTTAACGGACCGCTGCATGTCGGTAACTTCCTCTGGACGTTCGTCAATTAGCAGAACCAGAACATAACATTCCGGATGGTTAGCTTCGATGGAGTGGGCAATATTCTGCAAAAGAACCGTTTTACCTGTGCGCGGCGGCGCCACGATCAAAGCGCGCTGTCCTTTTCCGATCGGCGCCACGATGTCGATAATGCGTCCAGATACATCTTTGCGGGTTGGGTCTTCAATTTCCATTTTCAATCGTTCGTCGGGATAAAGCGGCGTCAGATTGTCAAAGTGTGCCTTGTGGCGGGAGCTTTCTGGATCCTCAAAGTTCAGAGAGTCCAGCTCGACCAGTGCAAAATAGCGTTCTTTTTCCCGGGGGCTTCGGATTTTCCCCGTTACCGTATCCCCAGTTTTCAGACCAAACTTTTTGATCTGCTTAGGAGAGATGTAAATATCGTCGGGACCCGGCAGATAATTGGCATCCGGCGCCCGCAAAAATCCAAACCCGTCCTGCAGCACTTCGACAACACCGTTTCCGTGAATATCGATTTCACGCTCTTCGGCCAGGTCTTTGAGAATAGAGAAAAACAGATCCTGCTTGCGCAGCGACCCGGCGTTTTCAACGCCAACTTCTTCAGCGAAAGCCGTAAGCTCGGCCGGTTTCATGGCTTTGAGCTGATCCAAGGAAATGGAGTCTATCTCTTCTAGGTTTATTTTTGTTGTCATGATTGTAGCTTTTAGATGTGTTTTGGGAGATTTCTAAAAAGAAAAACGCGGTTTGATTTACCAGCAGTGGCCAGAACAGCCCTTTATTCGGCATGACCCTATGACGATAAAAATTGTCCGTCAACCCCTATCAGAACGGTTCAACGACAGCGAGAATAACAATAATTACCGTCAAAATTGCCGGCACTTCATTGGTAACACGAAAATATTTTTCTGTTTTTGGCCGCTCTCCCGCCGCAAACCGTTTTCGGGTCTTTGATAGAAATCCATGAAATCCAAACAAGATAAATACAAAGGCCAGTTTGAGCACAAGCCACCAGCTTTCTCCAAATTCTCCGTGTCGCAGAACAACTAATATCAGACCGGACACTAGGGCAACTATCATGGCGGGGTTCATAATAATTCGAAGAAGTTTACGTTCCTGTGTTTGTAAGACCTCATCCAGCTCGCTACCCGGCGCCGCTTTATGGTGATAGACAAAGAGCCGGGGGAGATAGAGCAGGCCAGCCATCCAGAAAATTACAAATATGATATGAACGGCCTTAATCCAGTTAAGGTAGCCAGAGAGCAGATCAAACATATTTAGGATCCCCGCCTCTAACGTGGGCAATAACGGCCTGAACATTTTCGATCTTTACATCGGGGGCCACGCCGTGGCCTAAATTAAAGATATGGGGTCCGCTCATTGTGCTGAGCACTTGACCCACCGCGGACTTCAACACGTCCCCACCGATGCGAAGCGCCAGCGGGTCCAAATTTCCTTGCGTCGCCATATGGGCCGGGATTAATCCCCTAAACTCATTAAGCGGCATATCTGTCCCCGCAGCGCAGGCCTGGACTTTGACCTTATGAGCGTAGCGGACAGCATTAAGACCTGCCCCTCTTGGAAATCCTATAATCGGTACGGTAATCCCCGCCTCTCTTATTTTTTTTATCATCTGCTGCGTTGGCTTGATGACCAGACGATCAAACATGGCAGGCGCTAATCCTTCCGCCCAGCTTTCAAATATCTTGAGGACATCTGCACCGGCCTTTGCCTGGCCGATCATATAATCGGCACTGGCATCTGCTAGATCTGATAAAAGCTGATCCATGGCGTCGCTATTTACATAAGCAAAGTGTTTCGCTTTTTGTTTCTGAGGGGACCCTCGGCCTTCAATCATATAGGTTGCAACAGTCCAAGGGCCTCCGCAAAACCCGATAAGCGTTTTATCTTTGGATAGCTCAGATCTAACCCGTGAGACGGTTTCGTAAACCGGCTCCAATACGGACATATCTCTTGGCATTGATAATATGTCTTCGGGACTTATAGGATTTAATATGGGGCCCACACCTTTTTCAAACGTCACCGATCGGCCAAGAGCGATCGGGACCAAAAGTATGTCCGCAAACAAAATAGCCGCGTCCATATCGTAACGGCGTATGGGCTGAAGCGTGACTTCGGCTGCTTTGTCCGGAGAAAAACAAAAATCAATAAAGTCTTTGGCCGTCGCTCTTATTTTCATATATTCAGGCAGGTGACGACCAGCCTGGCGCATCATCCAGATAGGAGGGGGCGTTTTCATGGTCCCGGAGAGCACTTCAAGTATGGGTTGGTTCATGGATTAATACCTAATCTATCCGAGGGTCCTTGTCCCTTCTATTAAATAAATAAAGTGATGATAGTTGTTGGGGCTGTGGGTTTGTGGACGAATTAAGACTTTGGTAAGGAAAATTAATATCTCGTGAATTTGTACAGAATAATCCCCATGTGATTAACTGGATTGGGATAAAATGAAAATGGGGATAAATGCCACATAGCCATATGTTTCAGGTATAAATAGGGCAATAACCACCGTGGATAGTTTGTGAATGAAAATAATACCCAGATTGAGCGTAATTCCTGCAACACCTGTCAACGTTCTGGAAAACTTCTCCTTTTAAAAGAAAACAATCCTGATTATTCCCTATGAGGAACATCATCACTTCAAACCTGTGAGTAAGTTAGAATAAGTCGAACAAATCAAAGCTGTGGCCGAACGTAATAAATCCATATCCGTCTACTTTCATGTACACCTAGTATCCGACTCGACCGGAGAAACTTTGGTGGCCATGATGAAGGCCAGCTGCGCCCAATTCCGTGACGGGACGCCCCTTGAACATCTCCATGCTTTAGTACGGTCCGAAGATCAGATGGAAAAGACTTTAAGCGAGATTGAAAACAAACCCGGCGTTGTTCTTTACACATTGGCGAACCCCGAACGTCGTAAAACCCTGGAAAAATTCTGCGCTGAAAAACGGATACCCTGTGTTTCTATTCTGGATCAGTCCCTCGCTATGCTTGGCCGTTATCTGGGCGCGTCTGTTTCACATGAAGTGGCGGCGCAGCGCACGCTCGACAGCGATTATTATGACCGGATCGCGGCGCTGGACTTCGCCATGGCCCATGATGATGGGCAAAACATTATGGGGCTCAGAGATGCGGACATTATTCTATTGGGGATCAGCCGGACGTCTAAAACCCCGACCAGTATTTACCTGGCGAATCGAGGCTATAAAACAGGCAATATTCCACTTGTGCCAACGTCGCCCATTCCGCCCATCCTCACAACTTTTGACAATCCATTCGTAATTGGTTTGGTGGCGCAGCCAGAACGCATATCTCAGATTCGCAGCCAGCGTCTTGTGGGGCTCAACGAGAACCGTACAACCGATTATACTAAGCTTGAAAATATCCGAGACGAAATGAAAGACGCGAAACGGCTGTTCGCGCGAAACGGCTATCCGGTCGTTGATGTAACCCGCCGCTCCATCGAAGAAACGGCGGCTAAAATCATCACGCTCTATCAGCGCCGCCGAAACGGAGCGGCCCGATGACCCGGATTATACTGGCTTCCGGATCTCAAATCCGGCGGCAAATCATGGAAAGCGCCGGACTCGACTTTGACGTGGTGTTAAAACCCGTTGACGAAGCCGCCATCAAATCCGCCATGCTCGCTGAAGGCGCCAAAATAAGAGACATTGCGGACGCCCTTGCCGAAGCCAAGGCCCGGAGGGTTTCCCAGGCGGAAACCGGTCTCGTAATCGGGGCAGATCAGATTATGGAAATGGACGGGCGCCTGTTTGACAAACCGGCCGACCTGAACGCGGCAAGAGAGCGGCTACTAGAAATGCGGGGGAAGACACACCATTTGATTGGGGCTGTCGTGATCTGCGAAAATGGCCGGCCCGTGTGGCGGCATATGTCCAAAACCACCCTATCGGTTCGGGCGTTTTCGGATAGGTTTTTGGATGCCTATATAGAGGCAGAAGGCGAGGCCCTCACCAAAAGTGTCGGGGCCTACCGGTTTGAAGGCCGGGGGTCGCAACTGTTTTCAAGCGTAGACGGGGATTTCTTTTCTATACTAGGATTGTCACTCCTACCCGTCCTGGATTATTTAAGGGAAAGAGGCGCAATTTTAGCATGACAGTCCCCATTCCAAAACTCGCAGGCCTTTGTGGCTGGCCAGCCCACCATTCTTTGTCGCCAAAAATGCACACCTATTGGCTCAGAAAGATGGGTATAGCCGGTGCCTATGTGCCCTTTGCCGTGCGCCCCGATGACGCCCATCATGCTTTTAGCACTTTAAAACATACATCGATTACGGGCGTGAATGTGACTTTGCCGCTTAAAAAAATCGCTTATGAAGCCGCTGATCTGGTCACGCCCGACGCCGAAAAATTAGGGGTCGCAAATTGCCTGTTTAAGCGCGGCGGCAAGCTTTACGCCCACAACACAGACCTAGAAGGGTTTGCGGCACCTCTACTTAGGAAATTCGGGGCTCCAAAAGTGATGAATACACCGGCCATTGTGTTTGGCACGGGCGGCGCGGCGCGGGCTGTTGTCGGTGCCTTGATCAGCCTTAACTGTCCCGAGATCAGAATTTGCGGCCGCACGGATGAAAAAGCGGAAAATCTCAAAAATGAGATCAACCTACCCAGTGTCTATAATGTGGCCTGGCGGCACCGGCAAATGTCCATCCCGTCTGCGGGCCTTATCATCAATGCCAGTTCCGCCGGCATGAAGGGCGTTAGCGATCTGGACGTTAATCTGAAAATGGCCATGCCCGGCACCTTTGTTTATGATCTTGTTTACACGCCGCTCGCAACGGGACTCCTCAAACAGGCCAGTCAATTTGAGCTCCCTTTTATTGGCGGACTGGATATGTTGGTCGCCCAGGCCCGGCCTTCGTTCAAAATCTTTTTCGGCGAAACACCGGGCGAAGACCTCAACCCCAAACCGCTTCTGGTGAGCGAACTGACACGACCCGTCCTGCGATGATTGTCATTGGCCTCACCGGGTCCATCGGTATGGGCAAAACCACAACGGCCCAGATGTTTCGCGAGGCCGGCTGCCCGGTCTTCGACGCAGACGCTGCCGTTCACGAACTTTATGATCAAGGCGGCGCGGCCGTTCCCCTCATCAATTCCGTCTTTCCTGACGCCGTTAAAGACGGCGCCGTCGACCGCAAAGTCCTGGGCGGACATATGCGCGCCGACCCCCTAAACCTACAGGTTCTCGAAAGCTTTATCCATCCTATGGTTGCCGAGAAACGGGCCGCCTTTTTTAACAAGGCACAAGACGACGGGGCCGATATTGTCGTCCTCGATGTGCCGCTCCTGTTCGAAACAGGCGGCCATAAATTGGTTCACAAAGTGATAGTCGTCACAGCGCCCTATGCGGTCCAGCGCGAACGGGTCCTCGCCCGCCCGGGCATGAGCGAAGACATGTTCGAAACCCTACTGGCCCGGCAAACCCCTGACGCCGAAAAACGCCAATCCGCAGATTTTTTGATTTTCACCCATAAGGGTCTGGATGCGGCGCGCGAACAGGTGCAGGATATCCTCAACACTATAAGGGAAGACATGCTGTAATGTCCGGCAAGCGGGAAATCGTTTTCGATACTGAAACCACTGGATTTGATGCCTGGGGTGATGACCGGGTCACAGAAATCGGCTGCGTCGAAGTCATTGACCTCATGCCGACGGGGCGGACCTTTCACACCTATGTCGATCCGCAGCGCGACGTGCCGGAAAAAGTCACAGAGATCACAGGGCTGACGCGAGACTTTCTTACGGGCATGCCGCTCTTCGGCGACAAAGCGGCGGAATTTGTTGAGTTTGTCGGTGACGCCGCGCTTGTGGCTCATAATGCAGAGTTTGACGCGGGCTTTATCAATGCCGAGCTCACCCGGGCCGGGTTTGACACCTATCCCAATGAGCGCTTTATCGACACGCTAAAAATTGCCCGCGCTAAATTTCCAGGCTC
>CALDSY010000238.1 GCA_937924355.1 uncultured Caulobacterales bacterium | reverse complement strand
AAACGGCCATCACATGATCAATGAAACCGACGAAGACGTGGCCTATCTGGTGGTCGGAACCCGCGCCGCTCATCTGGATCATTGCCGCTATCCGGATATTGATCTGGACCTGCCCAAAACCGGGAAAGAGTTACGACCTTTCACGCGCAAAGACGGTAGCTCGTTTTAGAGCTTTTTCGCGTAATACCGTAGCGCGACATCAAATTGCGGATAGTCTTTATCCCCCAAAACCTCAAAACCCATTTTTAAGTGAAAGGCATGGGACCCGGGATTATTGGGTTTAGTATTCACTTCACAGGCCAGATATTCATAGCCTCGTGTGCGAGCATAGTCACAAATGTCTTCATATAAGATGCGGCCATAGCCTTTGCCCTGTGCGGCACTATCGATGACTATTCGGTCTACATAAAAATAATTGTCCAAGCGCTCGGACAGATAAGCCAGGTTTTTATGGGGTTCGGGGTAATCCACGTCATAAGGATATCCAATGAGGAAGGCCTGCGCGTCTTCGATTTGGCGGGCATAGTCAGAGCGCTCCAAGACCCAGCGCATGCGCGCCTCATCCCAGACCGATAGCCAGTGTTCAAATTCCCGGTTGATTTTCAGAATCTGCGGGTAGTGGCGGGGTTGAATGTCGCCGATCATGAACTGGCTTTATACACGCCGCGACTCAACGCCCTTGCCACACAACGGGCGGCCGCTGCGCCCAATTCAGCCAAAGCGACGGGGCTCTCACAAGTCTTGTCGCCTGTGCTGAGTGCAAAAATCGTATCGCCGTCTAGAGGCGTATGTGAGGGCTGTACCGACATGGTAATACCGTCCTGGGCCATGATGGTCAGGCGCTTAAGTTGTTTCTGAGACAGCGCCGCATTGGTCGCAACCGCGCCGATGACCGTGGACTGGCCTGCCGCCTTTAGGAAGGCCAGTTTCGTATCTTGCGGCTCTGACCAAGCATAATCAGTCGGCGGCCGCACGTTGCCAAACTCATCCTCTTGTTCATAGGGCCAGGCCCAGAAGGCTTTGGTGCCGGGCATATAGGGTGACCCCACAGGGTTAGCGGCAATGACAGCGCCAACGGTTATGTCCCCAACCTGTTCCGAGGCGGTGCCCAGCCCGCCAGGGTAAAGTCCGGCTGTTGCGCCATATCCCGCGCCTATTTTACCATCTTCAAGTATCGTTGATGCGGCTTTGGCGGCGGCAATGCCCAATTGGCGAAAGGGCGAGGTCTCGCCCCAATCCTTGTCCCCGCCATTGGCATTATCAAATAGAATAGCCGCCGGGACGATGGGAGAAACCGGGATCGGCGCCGGACCGGGCGCGTAACCAATGCGCTGGGCGCCGAGCCAGCTGGCCACACCGTCCGCCGCTGCCAGACCGTAAACCGACCCGCCGGACAAAACCACAGCGTGAACCTGCTCGATCAGGCCGCCGTCCTGTAAACTATCAGTTTCGCGCGTGCCAGGCCCGCCCCCTCGCACATCGACGGCACAAACAGCCGGCGCGTTGGGCAAGATAACCGTCACCCCCGTCTTGACCTTTTCGTCATGGGCGTTACCGATTGTCAGCCCGCCAACATCCAAAATAGAACTCATAAAAAGAGATTAGCCCGTGAGACCCAAAATGAAAGCCTTTTCCGTCCTGCTTTTAACAACCGCGCTCGCCATGGGCGGCTGCAAAGCAACGACAAAGTCCAAAAAGGCCGCGAATGCCAGCGGCTATAATATTTCAATCACAGAGGCCACAGCGCCCGGCATGGTGGCGGCGGCCAATCCCTATGCCGTTGAAGCCGGTCTGGAAATCTTGCGCGCCGGAGGGTCAGCCGTTGATGCGGCCATCGCTGTTCAAACAGTTCTGGGTCTGGTGGAGCCGCAGTCATCTGGTATTGCCGGCGGCGCCTTCATGGTCCTTTATGATAACGAGACCGGGGATGTCTGGTTTTACAATGGCCGCGAAACGGCCCCCGCCGGTGTCACCCCTGACATGTTTCTTGATCCTGAAACCGGAAAGCCTTTAGGCTATTTGGATCGTGTTGGCTCTGGCCGCTCGACCGGGGTGCCCGGCGTCATGGTCATGCTGGAAAAAGCGCATAAGGATTACGGCAAGCTGGACTGGGCCAAAAGCTTTGCGCCCGGAATTACCTTAGCCGAAAACGGGTTTGACGTTAGCCCCCGGCTCCACAATCTGCTGGGCCGTATGCAGAAATTCGGATTTTTAAAAGACGTGGATGCAGCCGCGTACTTTCTAAGTGACGGCGAAGTTTTGCCTGTGGGTTTTAACCGAACCAATCAACCCTATGCGGATGTGTTGACCGCCCTCTCGAAAAACCCGCGCGCCCTCCTTGAAGGTCCGGTCGGGGAAGCGATTATCGCTAAAGTTCAAAATGACCCTCGCCCCGGCTCCATGACTCTTTCCGATATGGCCGCTTATCAGGCCCAGAAAGAACCGGCGCTATGCGGGCCATACCGGGGCTATACGTTATGCGGCGCCATGCCGCCCTCTTCCGGTAGTTTGGCCGTTTTATCCATATTGGGAACGCTGGAAAATTTCGACATGAAAGCCTTGGGCAATTCTCTCGATGGCTGGCACGCGTTTTCAGAGGCCAGTTTCATGTCCTATGCGGACCGGGACAAATATGTGGCGGATGATGATTTCGTGACGGTCCCCATCAAGGAAATGCTTGATCCGAATTATCTCCAATCCCGGGCCGGGCGGATT
>CALDSY010000237.1 GCA_937924355.1 uncultured Caulobacterales bacterium | reverse complement strand
CGCGGCAATGATGATTGGGCGGATCACGCTGAAGGCTTTTTTGATAAAATTTATGCGCAGGACGGAACGCGCCTGCCAGGGGATCGTCGATATCAGAACCGAGCCAAACATGACAAAGAGGGTGTTGAGGTTTCACCGATCATTCTTGAAAAGATTGCTGCCCTATAAAGCCAGCTTACCGACGGGCATTAGAAAATTTTGTAAAACTATCGCGTCCTACTGAAATCGGATAGGACGAATAAAAAGAGGTATGACCCATGGACCAGGTATTTGGACAACTCATCAACGGAGAATGGATAGATAGCGGCGAGCAATCGGCCAATATCAATCCTTCCGATATCTCTGAAACCGTTGGCCAGATGGCCTCGGCCACAGAAGCCCAGGTCGCGGATGCCATAGCTGCGGCCCGCGCGGCGCAGCCGGGCTGGGAAGCGGTTAAGCTCGAAGAAAAGAAAAACATGCTCTACGCCATCGGGCAGGAGCTTATCGATCGCTGTGATGAAATCGGAACGATTTTATCCCGCGAAGAAGGCAAACCCTTTGCAGAAGGCCGCGGTGAAACCTTCCGCGCTGGTGAGTTTTATCAATATTATGCGGCCGAGTGTCTGCGCCAAATCGGCGAAAGCGCCGCGTCTGTGCGCCCTGGCATTCACATCGATATTACCCGAGAAGCGCTTGGCGTTGTCGGCCTGATCACGCCCTGGAATTTCCCAATTGCTATTGCCGCTTGGAAGATGGGGCCGGCTTTGGCCTATGGCAATACGGTTGTTTTAAAGCCGTCTGAGGTTACGCCTGCGACGGCGCATCTGCTCGGTGAAGTGTTGCATAAACATCTCCCGCCCGGCGTATTTAATATGGTGCAAGGGGACGGCAAGATCGGTGCCGCTTTGTCATCCGGTAAAATAGACGGTGTTTCTTTTACAGGGTCTGTTTCAACGGGCCGTAAGATTGCTGCTTCGGCTATTCAGAATATGGCCCGTATTCAATGCGAAATGGGCAGTAAGAACCCAATCCTAGTCATGGATGACGCGGATATGGACGTGGTGATCGCCGGATGTACCCATGGTGCCTTTGGGGCCAGCGGCCAGAAATGTACGGCCAGCTCTCGCCTAATGTTACATGAAAAAATCCATGATGAATTTGTTGAGAAATTCGTCAAGGCCGCCGAAGCCAAAAAAGTCGGACATGCTTTGGCAGAAGGAACCGAGCTCGGCCCCGTTGTCAGCGAAGACCAGATGAACAAAGTCATGTCTTATATGGACCTGGCGGTCGAAGAAGGCTGCGAATTGGTGACAGGCGGCAATCGTCTCGAGCGCGATACGCAGGGCTATTATCTGGCGCCTACGATTTACACCAACTCCACTAATGACATGCGGGTTAACCGGGAAGAAATTTTCGGGCCTGTGACCTGCATCCAGAAAGTATCGTCCTATGAAGAGGGCCTTGAAAAGGTCAATGATACAGAATTTGGATTGGCCGCGTCTATCATGACCACTTCGCTCAAACATGCGCGGCACTTTTCGCGCAACGCAAAGTTTGGCGCGACTCTGGTAAACTTGCCGACAGCCGGTCTTGATTATCATGTGCCCTTTGGTGGCCGGAATGCCTCCAGCTATGGCCCAAGAGAGCAGGGCGAGCACGCCAAAGATTTCTATACCATTATGAAAACCTCTTACACCAATCCAGGCTAAGCCATGATGATCATCGACGCCCTGCAATATGTAAACTGGACCCGAGAGCTTTTTGAAGAAGCCCGCGACGGCGGCGTCCATGCTATCCATGTGACCATCGCTTATTGGGAAAACACTCGGGACACGCTCGAAAACATCGGCGATTGGCGGAAACGTTTTCGCGATCATTCCGACATTATCATGCCGATCTATCAAGCCGCCGATATCGACACGGCTAAGGCAGACAACAAAGTCGGGATAATCCTCGGGTTTCAAAACTGTTCACCGATCGAAGACGATCTGCGTCTGGTTGAAACCATGTATAATGAGGGCGCGCGGATTATGCAGCTCACCTATAACAATCAAAGCCTGCTGGCGACGGGTTGTTATGAAGCAGGTGATAGCGGGGTCACCCGTTTTGGCCGTGAGGTGATCAAAGAGATGAACCGAGTGGGCATGATTATCGACATGTCCCACAGTGCCGAACAATCTACCCTGCAAACCATTGAGCTGTCCGAGCGGCCTATTGCCATCACCCACGCCAATCCGTCCCGCTGGCACGAAGCCCTGCGAAACAAGTCGGATGATGTGTTGAAAGCGCTCGGCGAAAGCGGCGGCATGCTTGGCTTTTCTATGTATCCATTCCATCTCAATAACGGACCGGATTGCACGCTGGATGATTTCTGCGGCATGATCATGGATACGGCCGAGCTGATGGGTGTTGATCATATCGGTCTTGGCTCGGACCTTTGCCAAAACTGGGGTTACGAAACCCTTGAATGGATGCGCTCCGGCAAATGGACGTTCAAACCGGACTACGGTGAGGGCAGCGCCAGCAATGCCGATTGGCCGCGACAGCCCGACTGGTTTGGATCGTCAAAGGATTTTAGCAATATTGCAAGAGGTTTGGCTGATAAAGGTATGAAACAAAGCGATGTTGAAAAAGTTATGGGTGTCAACTGGTATAAATTCTTTGAAGCCGGGTTTGCTCCGGCGTGAGCGCCTTCGCCTCACATAACCTGCCATTTCGGCCTGTCGACACGGTGATGGATCTCAACCGCCTCGGCACGCTTTATCCCTATCCTCTGAGTTTTATGCGGTGTTTGGTGCGCAAGATTATGGGCGGTAACTGGTCCATTAATCGCGCTAAATTTGAGCTGGATAAAGACGGCTACGGCGAAGCGGTCTACGAAGTGAATACGGGTGCGGGGCTCTACCGTTTTGTCGTGTTTTCTCATTACCTTGATCCGGCCGAACGCAGTGATCGGGTTATCGCGGAAAAATGGGATATGACGGCGACGCTGTGTACAGGGGTGCTGACAGAAGAACGGCTTCAAAAGCTTCGCGACAATGTGCCTTTGCAGGAAGCCGGGCGAGTCGATTCAAATTGCATGGTTCTAACCCGCGCCAATAAGAGCGGCCGCAATTTCAACTATGTCGTTGATTGCTTGGTCAAAGGTCAGCAACCGAACCTCGAAGTGATCGCCAAGGTTGGGTATCTGTTTCGCACCACCGCTGTTTACGGTTCTGGCAAATTCGGCATGGCGGACTGGGAAAAAATAAAACTGCGTTTTCCGGAGTTTGGGTCGCCCTTTATGGCGGAAATGCTGGTCTGTTTTCTTATCCGGCAATTTTCATTGGAGCTGACCGATTGGGTCGCCCGTCAAAAGGGCGCGCAGACCAAGCTTTCTGACGACATCAAACGCTATATCGGTATTGGCAATGCCACGGGCCTTGGCATGGCTCCTTATTTGATTACTCATCCGAGGCTTATATCCAATTGGATTCATATTCGGGAAACCGCCCTGAGGCGGGTGATGGAAAATCCGGTGACTGAGGCCAAGCACTTCGAATTTTTGGCGACGTTACAGAAAGCCATTCAGCACCTTTCGGAAATCGACACGGATAATCAGGAGCAAAACAAGCTCAATAAAACGGCACGGGAAGAAGCTTATAATCTCATGGCCTGGACTGACGCGAACAGCCCCGATAGCTGGACGGCAATTATCGAAAAGACGGCGCAAACCTGTCAGTTTGAAACCCAGGAATTGGTCAATTCTGTTTTGCTCGAGGTGTATAGGGATCAGATATATGACTTGCAAAGCCAGCTCTGCGATGACGAACAGTATGAGCTCATTCCCGAAATGCATGTTGGTGAGTTGAAATCTCTAATAAAGACACATTACGATTGGGCCTTGGATGAGGATTATGCCGGGAAAGATTGCCTAGATACATTTTGGTATCGCTCAGAAGAAAAGATGGAACCGCGACTTGGACGTCGCTCTCAAGAGCCTGGCGCGGAAAAAGAAATGCTGCTCGGCATGGGCTATGCCGTAAAATGCTGCTTTGATGAATTAGCGAAGGGCGATCCTGATCTATCTATTGCGGAGTTCGTATTCAGCCACCCAGAGCATCGCTATATCATCCGGCGCATT
>CALDSY010000236.1 GCA_937924355.1 uncultured Caulobacterales bacterium | reverse complement strand
GCGGCGCCGCGGGCTAACAGGACTTCGGTAAATCCGCCCGTCGAAGCCCCCACATCCAGACAAATACGGTCCAAAGTTTCAACATCAAAAACCGTAAGAGCGTGATCCAGTTTCTGGCCGCCTCTTGAGACCCAAGGATGTTCCTGCTCGGCTTGAATATCCGATTGTGGTGAGATTTTTTGTGACGGCTTTCGGGCCACGACACCGTCAATACTGACTAGACCGACTTTGATAGCCGACGCGGCTCTCGCGCGGCTTTCGTAATACCCATTATCAACCAGAAAGCTATCGAGGCGAACTCGGCTCAATCTTATGCCAGCTGACTTTGGGTTTCAAAACCCTGAAGGTTCAACACCTTAAAGACCTCTTCGACAATCGCGTCAGAATGCAGGCCGGCCTGCTCATACATTTTGGCGGGCTTGTCCTGATCGATAAAGGTATCAGGCAGCACCATAGTCCGGACTTTGAGCCCGTAATCCAGGCGACCGGCCTTAGCGAGCGCCTGTAAAACATAAGCCCCGAAGCCGCCAACGGACCCTTCCTCAATGGTGATCAGAACCTCATGCTCATCGGCCAAACGCCCAACAAGATCCATATCCAGTGGTTTGGCAAACCGTGCATCGGCGACTGTGGCAGACAGCCCAAGTGTATCGAGCTGCTCGGCGGCTTTCATGGCTTCACCCAGACGCGTTCCATAGGACAGAATAGCGATCCGTGTGCCCTCGCGCAGAATTCGGCCCTTGCCGATTTCCAGCGGCTGAGGGCTCTCGGGAATAGCAAGGCCGGTGGCTTCGCCGCGGGCATAACGAAATGCAATCGGCCCCGTATCATGCTGAGCCGCCGTGACGACCATGCGCGCCAGCTCGACCTCATCGGCGGCGGCCATGACCACGAAATTCGGCAGGCATCCCAGATAAGCAATATCAAAGGCCCCCGCATGGGTTGGGCCATCAGCCCCCACGAGGCCGGCCCGATCCATGGCAAATCTGACAGGCAGGTTTTGAATCGCCACATCATGGACGACTTGATCATAAGCCCGTTGCAAGAAGGTAGAATAAATAGCCGCAAAGGGTCGGTAGCCATCTGCTGCCAATCCAGCCGCGAAGGTGACAGCATGCTGCTCTGCAATCCCCACATCAAACATGCGATCCGGGAAACGTTCTTCAAAAAGGTTGAGCCCAGTTCCGCTTGGCATAGCGGCTGTAATGCCGACAATCTTGTCGTCTTTCTCGGCCTCTTTGATCAGCTGATCGGCGAAAACCCGCGTATAGCTCGGCGCATTGGCTTTGGCCTTGCTCTGCACGCCGGTCACCACATTAAACTTGGAGACACCGTGATATTTATCGGCAGAGTTTTCCGCCGGGGCATAGCCCTTGCCTTTTTGCGTAACAACATGAACCAGAACCGGCCCGTTTTTCATATTCTTGACGTTTTCCAGAACCGGCAGGAGATGATCTAAATCATGTCCGTCCACAGGTCCCACATAATAAAATCCCAGCTCTTCGAACCAGGTGCCTCCGGTGACCATGCCGCGGCTATATTCTTCGGCCTTTTTGGCGGTGTTCTTGATCTTGCGCGGGGCGTCCTCGACGATTTTCTTGGCGAAGCCGCGCACAGCCTGATAGCCTGCCGACGATACCATTTTGGCGAGTAGCGCACTCATGGCCCCAACGGGCGGTGCAATGGACATATCATTGTCGTTTAGGATAACGATCATGCGCGAGTCAGAGGCGCCCGCATTATTCATGGCTTCATAGGCCATGCCGGCCGTAATGGCGCCATCGCCAATCACTGAGATAATATGATTATCGCCGCCCGATAGATCTCGAGCTGAAGCAAATCCCATACCGGCAGAAATGGATGTGGACGAGTGCGCAGCCCCAAACGGATCATATTCACTTTCGGCGCGTTTGGTAAAACCGGATAAACCACCGCCTTGGCGCAAGGTC
Source organism: uncultured Caulobacterales bacterium (assembly GCA_937924355.1). GTDB lineage: Bacteria > Pseudomonadota > Alphaproteobacteria > Caulobacterales > Maricaulaceae > JACOMS01. Next base: position 4,669 of record CALDSY010000236.1, on the reverse strand, counting down.
CGGATCCGGTCGCGACGCCCCGTCAAAACCTTATGCGGATAGCATTGATGCCCCACATCCCAGATAAGCTTGTCAGCAGGCGTATTAAAAACATGATGGATGGCAACGGTAAGCTCAACGACTCCCAAGCCAGCGCCAAGATGCCCCCCGGTAACTGAGACCGCGTCGATGACTTCATTCCGCAGTTCATCGGCCAGCTGCTTGAGCTGATCGCGGTCAAAATCCCGCATATCTGCGGGGTATTTGACGGTATCCAGTAATGGCGTTTTGGTCATGACGCTCTCATTATTTGTTAAGCCGGCAGCTCAATGCGTCCGGTGTAAAACATAGTCAACTGTTTCAGACAGAATTTGGGCCTTTTCGCCAAAGGGTTCAAGGCGTCGTTTTGCCCTATCTGCCAATATGGTTGCTCGTTCTTTAGCGCCCGCGAGGCCAAGAATGGACACAAATGTGGCTTTTCCAAGGTTTTTGTCTTTGTTGACAGCCTTGCCGACCGTTTTCGCATCGCCTGTTACATCCAGAATATCATCCGTTATCTGGAAAATCAGACCCAGATCATCGGCGTAAGCCTCTAAGGCGTCCAAATCTTTATCCCCGGCCCCCGCAAGCAAGGCGCCGCTCCAGACCGCATATTTAATGAGCGCGCCGGTTTTGAGATTCTGAAGCCGCGTAATGCTGGCTTCATTCTGCGGGCTGTCTCCGGCTTTGATATCCAGTACCTGACCGCCAATCATCCCGTGCTCGCCTGACGCTTCGGCAAGCCGGGCCATTAGATGTAAGACGCGCTCGGGCGCTGCCGGTATTTGACACATCAGCCGGAAGGCGCGCGTCAACAAGGCATCTCCTGCGAGGACGGCCATGGCCTCATCATAGGCCTTGTGAGCCGTGGGTTTACCGCGGCGCAAATCATCATCATCCATGCAAGGCAGGTCATCATGGACAAGTGAGTAGACATGGACACATTCCAGAGCGCTCGCGCAGTCCCATAATCCGTCTGTTTCCTTTTGAAAAATTCCAGCGGATTGGACCATCAGAAACGGCCGAAGGCGTTTCCCGCCGCCTAGTAGCGCATAACGCATCACCTGTGATATTGCGCTTTGCTCGGGCACACGGCGCGCGAGCTGGACTTCAAAGGCGTTCTGGAAATCAGCTAAGCCGGATTTGAAAACGGAATTATCCACGACCGTTCGTTCTAAAACGGTTCCGTATCGGCGTTCCCCTGCCCGTCCAATACGATCTTCTCGACTTTGAGCTGGGCGTTTTTCAGTTTAGACTCGCAATGGGCTTTTAGCTGCGCGCCCCGTTGATAGATCGTGATGCTTTGTTCCAAAGGGGCATCCCCGGCTTCCAGTTTTTCAACAATGCCTTCGAGCTCCTCCAGAGCTTCTTCAAAGCTGAGATCCTTTATGGGTTTATCGCTCATTATTCTTCCTTACTGTCCCGGACAAGAATCCGGCGGCTCCAATGCAGATCACCATTTTGACTGATACAATCCCAGCCTTGTTTCATCAACGAACCTTTGAGCATTCGATTATACCAACCATGCGCTGTAACCAAGACCGTTTTTCCCCCGCTCGCATTCTCGGCCAGATTTTCCGCCATTTCATTCGCCCTGTTACGGGCATCTGTGTGGCTTTCCATGCCGTCTGACCACCCGATATACCAAACGATGCGCGCTAGAGTTCCCCAACTTTTCGGGCGTAATTTGACAGGGCCAAGATGAGGCGGCGGTAAGGCCGCCTCAACCAGGTTCTCATCGATCAGATCCGGTGCGTTTCCGCGCAATAAGTGCGCCGTTTCTATGGCCCGTCGCAGGGGGCTGGAAATCAATAGATCTGCCTCTTTGGCAAACGCCCGGACATCATCGGGAATATTTTGATGCTCTGCCAGTCCGCCGGCATCGTAGTCCTGCCACCATTTCCGGTAGCCGCGCCAATCTAGCCAAACCTTGCGAGACAAGGCCGGTTTTCCGTGACGGACCAGTATGATTCTGTCCTGTTGCATGGAAAACCTATTGATAGTTTTCCGTCTAGAAAGTCGAGTCTAATCGGAAATTAGGCCTAATTTATTTTAGAGAAAAACCGTTTCTTGCCGCAATGGTAGCCAGGTTCTTTCTTCATACATTTATAGCGTGAAAACATGATCAGATCGGCCCGGCCAATAAGATAGTCCTTGTGAACAAACCCTGGCCCTGATGTTATGACTTTTTTCCCGTTTTCAATTCGGAATTTATCTTCCCCATAGGGTGCGCGGCTATCGGCAGATCCATCCCGGTTATCGCCCATGAAGAAGACAGAATCGGCGGGTACCGTAAATTTCTGCGTATTGTCGAAAAGACCGTTGTCTTTACGCTCGTAAATTATATGCGGCGTTTCTTCTTCGTCGAATTGTTCCTCATAAGATCGAACGATCACGTCATTTCTTTTAAAGGGGTCTTTGTGGTAAGTAACATAGCGCCTTTGCTCTACGGGCTTTCGGTCGATGACCTTGTCATTGACGTAAAGCCGCCCATTACTCATCCGTACCGTGTCGCCAGGAAGCCCAATGACACGCTTGATCATGACAATGCGTTGGTAAGGATGACGAAAGACCACCACATCCCCCCGCTTGGGGAGTTTTGAAAATATACGGCCTTCCGGCAGAGGCATATGATGCAGCCCGATGGGCAAAGAATGTTTGGAAAACCCATAAGGAAATTTCGAAACATACAGATGATCACCAACTTCAAGCGTGGGCTGCATGCTTTCGCTTGGAATTTTGTAATGACCAAAAATTGTTGTCCAGAAAACCAGTAGAAAAGCGACGAGTTTGATTAAAAAAGGAACCTCCGCGAGGATCTTCTCTTTCAACGTCATCGGCTCATCTACTGACGCTTCGGCGTTTTTCGGCTTTTCGTCTTCCAGTTCCGTATCGGCGGTTTTGGTTGTCATAGAGTGCTAATTACCGTTTTTGTCGCAAAATCAAGTTAGATATTTTTCATGATTGGGCTTATAGGCAAGGTTTGATTGACGCAAACTGAAAATAAAGGGCTTTTCATTGCCGGACATTCATAAAATCTCGGCACAATCCGTGCAAACCGCCGCCAAAGTTTTGCAATCCGGTGGACTGGTTGCCCTGCCCACAGAAACGGTTTACGGGCTCGCCGCAAATGCCTTGGACGACGACGCCGTTGCACGGGTCTATCAAGCCAAAGGCCGACCGTCTCACAACCCCCTCATTGTCCATGTCTTTAAACCTTCGGACGCTGGCAGATGGGCCCGTATCAATAAGTTGGCCGCAATCCTGATCGCCCATTTCTGGCCAGGGCCCCTGACCCTTGTTCTACCCAAGAGCAAAGAAATCATCAGCGCAAAGGCCGGGGCGGGACTGGACACCGTTGCGATCCGTTGTCCTGATATCAGCTGGACACAGGCCATGATCGCTGCCGGTTTTGACGGCCCCGTCGTTATGCCAAGCGCCAATCGATCTGGCCATGTCAGCCCAACAACGGCCGCCCATGTTGCCGACGATCTAGGCGATCGGGTCGATATAATTCTGGACGGCGGCACCTGCCCGAACGGGATTGAATCAACCGTGCTAAAAATAGAAACTGATCATGCTGTTTTACTGCGCCCCGGCGCCATTCCAACCAACGCCTTCGTGCCTTTTATCTCTGACCTTAGGCTCGCGGGATCCGGTTCAAATATTAGTGCGCCCGGCATGCTCAAAAGCCATTATGCGCCCAAGGCCAAAGTGCGGCTAAACGCGACCGACAAGAAACCTGGCGAAGCTTATCTGGCGTTTGGATCAACCGATATCAAAGCGGACTATAATTTGTCAGAAACAGGCGATCTGTCCGAAGCCGCTCGCAATCTTTACCACGCTTTGCGTCTATTGGACAAAGTTGATACAATCGCCGTGGCCCCTATTCCAAGTCATGGACTTGGCGAAGCCATCAATGATCGCCTCAATCGGGCAGCGGCGGTCAAAGAATGCGGATAAGAAAGCTGATGAGTATAGACCCCCTCACATCTGCCCTGCCCGCTTCGAGCTGGACCACTGATCAGGACATCATCGCCCCTTGGCTGGTGGAATGGCGGGATGCCTATTTTGGCCAAACCCCCCTCATGGTCATGCCGGCGGATGTGAGCGAAGTGGTGACCATCGTCAATATTTGCCGGGATAACGGCCTCAAGATTGTTCCGCAGGGCGGCAATACAGGTCTTGTGGGCGGGCAAACACCGCAGGGCGAAATTCTTTTGTCGACGCGGCGTCTCAACAAGGTCCGATCCGTCAATGCCACGACCAATGCGCTGATCGCCGAAGCCGGCGTCACGTTGCAATCCGTACAAGAGACAGCGAATGAGGCCGGGCGTAAATTTCCATTATCTCTGGCCTCGGAAGGCAGCTGCACCATTGGCGGCAATCTCTCCACAAATGCGGGCGGTGTGCATGTGGTCAAATACGGCACAACCAAAGACTTGGTCTTTGGCGTCGAGGCTGTCTTGCCCAGCGGCGAGATTTACAATGGCCTGACGGACCTACGCAAAGACAATACGGGCTATGATCTATCGCGGCTTTTCCTAGGGGCTGAAGGGACTTTAGGGATTATCACCGCCGCCAGTCTCAAGCTCTTTCCCAGGCCCGGTCATATACAACGGGCCATGGTCGGATTGAAAAACCCGGCAGA
>CALDSY010000235.1 GCA_937924355.1 uncultured Caulobacterales bacterium | reverse complement strand
GCGTCTTTTCCCAGATGGTCCGAACCTGGGTTCGTAATCGCCACCGTCAACCGGGCGCGCGGCTCTTCGCGCAGAGCCCGAATGATAGCCCCGCCCATGCGGCCTTCTGCGCCCAATACGCCAATATCGATCACGTCTGTCATAAGTGCGCTATAGCATAGCCGAAATGTTATGCATCCAAAATGTGAAAACGCTGCTCTCTAATGAGAACAGCGTAATCCACGCCAGTGGGTCCTGTGGGGGGAACCTAGGCGAAGATCTTAATTATTGTATTTGACGGAACACCCATACGGCTTTGTGTCAGCTTCCGCAATGGGGCGACCTTCTTTTAATGCAGTTAGGGCTTCGGTGACATAGTTGGTCGCGCCCGCGATATCTGCTGGGTTGGTGGACCGCACGCTATCAATGGCCCCCTGATAGACCAGCGTCTGCTCGGGATCGATAATGAACATATGCGGCGTCGTCTTGGCGCTAAAGGTCCGGCCCATGGAGCCTGCGGCGTCCAAAACGATGGCCTCTGGCGAAGCGTCACGCGTGGTCGTCAGCGCATTGGCCTCTTGACCTGAGACATAACCCTGCCGGCCCGGAGCGGAAGAAATGATGGATAGCCAGACGATATCATCTTTGGCAGCCGCCTTTTGCAGGTTCTGCATATTTCCGCCTTCGTGATCTTCGCTGTAGTGTTTCACCACATAGGGGCAGCCGTGATTGGTCCATTCCAAAACCACAGTTTTGCCGGCATAATCCGAAAGATTGTGAGTGACGCCGTTGGAGTCGACAACCGTCATGTCCGAAACATTGGAACCGTTTTCGATTTTTGCCTGCGCCGTCTGGGCGGCGCACGCCATGGCCAAAGTCGCAGCTGTTACGGCTGCAAATTTTGCTAAAGTCCGCATGAAATGTCCTCCTCATAAGGGCGCGAAGTTACTCGTTTATCCCCTGCAAGGCCTCCAATACCATAGTTTTCGTCAGAATTTGAGGTAAAATTTCAGGAATAACGTCAACGTTACTTCCGTCGGCTTTTAGCGGCGGAAACAATAAATAGAGCGGCACACCGGCGCGGCCGTATTTTTCCAGCTCTCTTCCGATGACCGGATCATAATTGGTCCAATCAGCAATGAGAAACTCAGTGTTGTTATTTGCAAAGGCCTGCAAGATATCCTCTTGTTTCAGCACGGCCCGGTCATTTAGCTGGCATGGAACGCACCAGCTGGCAGTGAAATCCACAAAGACAGCCTTGCCGTCCGCCCGTAAGGCCTGAACTTTCTCGCTCGACCAACTCTGGGTCGAAACAGGCTGCGAAACGCTTTGCGGGTGAATCATAAACAGTGTCGCCAGAGCCCCGATCATTACAATGCCCGCGAGAAGCTTTCCCGTCGCTGATCTTTGTTTCAAAAGCCAAATGGCAAAGCCAATAGCGAGCATGACGGACAATATCTGCAGCAGACCTTTGGCGCCGGCCTGTTGGGCTAAGACCCAGATCAACCATATGACCGCACCAAACATTGGAAATGCTAGAAACTCTTTGAACCGGACCATCCAGTCACCGGGCTTTGGCAAGGCGCGCGAAATGGCCGGGATATAGGCGATCAACAAATAAGGCAGAGCAAAGCCAAGGCCCAACATAAAGAAGATTGTCAATGATGTTGAGGCCGGTTGTGTAAAGGCATATCCAACGGCGCCGGCCATAAATGGCGCCATACAAGGTGTCGCCACAATCACGGCTAGGACGCCCGTAAAAAAGGAACCTGTTTTACCGCTTTTAAGGGTCAAGTTTTGACCCACGCTTTGGAAATTACCGGAAATTTCAAACACGCCGAGCAAGTTTAGGGAAATGATAAAAAGCAGTAATGCCAGAAATCCGACAAAGACCGGCTTCTGCATATGAAAGGCCCATCCGACCTGGGTACCACCTGTCCGCAAAGCGATGATCAATCCTGCCAATGCGAGGAAGCTAAGAAGCACACCAACCGTATAAGCCCAGGCATCCCGACGGATGACCGCCATATCCCCGCTGCCTGATTTGGCAATGCTGAGAGCTTTGAGCGAGACGATCGGGAAGACACAGGGCATAATGTTTAGAATGAGCCCGCCGAGCAAAGCTCCAATAATAGCGCCCCAGAAACCAATTTGCGGAATGGAGAGGCTGTTTGTTTCGGCTGTTCCCGTGTTAGGGCTATTGTCTGTATCAGAGCTCGCCGGTTCTTCTACTTCTGCGCCCACATCCGGGGCGCTGCCCATATCAAGATCGACCCAAATCCCGGTACGCGCCCCGTTGACATTATAAGCCAATACACCTCGGTTCAGTTTGGGCTGGCCTTTATTCCACTCGAAGCCGGCTTTGGTCTGGAGCTGCAGTCCTTTATCGGTAACAACCGCCTTTTGCGGCGCGGCGTGTTCAATCATGCCGCCATCTTCGGGGAAAAAATATGCGTTGGAGAAATCACCCGCGGGTAAATCGATAAACCGAAAAACGGCCTGTCCGTCCTGCTCAAACACCCCGCCTTTGGCCAGGCCAGGTTGCGGAGCCATGTCCAGCGCTACATTGATAATATCGTTCCAGCTACTATCCAGAACAGGAGACCCTACGACCAGATTAAGTGTCAGGTCTGTTTGTTCTGGAATACAAACTTCCTCGCAGACCAGATAAAAAACATCCGCCTTGACCGGCAGGACGTCACCAGGTTTGGCGGTATCCGAGACTTTAAACTTCACCGGAAAGAAAACTTCGTTTTCAAACCCGTAATTGGTCAGCGGTCCTGTCGGGATAGCGTCCGGCATTGGCCAGACTATATCGCCCGCGCTGAGCTCTTCAGGGAGGTCCCACTGAATGCTGACGGGCTCGCCGCTATCGCCCGGATTGAGCCAATACGTATGCCATTTTGGATCCATGAGCGTACGCAAGGCCACATAAAGTTCCTGCCCAGGCGCGACATCATCATGGGTCGAAATCAACTGAGCGTTAACCCGCCCCGTATCGACGACTTCGCTTTCAGCACCATAGGCCAAAGGCGTACAGAGGGCAGCCCAAAGGACTATGGCCGTCAGTTTCAGATATACCAAAATAAGCTTCATGGGCGGTTTTTAGCGGAAATGCGTTAACAAGCCCATGCGGTATTTCACCGTCTCACTGACTTTTGAAAATCTCATCACGCTCGCTCACAAAGACGCGTTTAACGAAATATTTGGCATATGGCGTTACTAATCTTTAAAAAAATGATGGGGAAATCAAATGACCGAAACAGCACAACTTTGGACACAGGACTTTCAGGCCCACACCGCCAAGGGCAACGAGAGTGAATTTTTGCATAGATCGGCCGCCAGCGTCGCCAAAAATCCTATTTCTCTGACAATTGATTGGTGGAAAATATCCCGCGCGCCGGGAAAATTGAATTTCAACGAGTATCTGGATTTTCAGGTTTATGATCAGTCTCGCTTTGAAAACCCGAAAGACCGCCGTCGGTTCTTATCGGATGATCTGCATTGGAAGCTGTGCTATCAGTGCTCGGACCGCAAGTGGGACGCAACAACCGAAGACAAGTGGATTTCGGAAACTCTGATGCGTAGCTCGGGTATAAATACCACACAAACTATTGGCGTATTGGGCGGGCCTGACCGCGCCTATCCTAACGTGCCTAGAATTGAAAACGCGGACCAGCTTCGCGGCCTTATCAAGGATTACGGCAGACCCGTATTTGCCAAGCTTAACGGCGGTATTGGCAGTGAAGGTGCCACACGAATTTCAATGGTCGATACAGACCGGTTTGAAGCAGCAGGTATGGGCGAAGTATCTGCAGAAGCCTTGTTTCAGTCGATGCGCCAAGCGCCGGCGGCTTATCTCATTCAAGAAGAGTTGGAGCATCACGCGGAGATGAAACGACGGGTGGGCGATAGAATTTCTACCATACGCGCCATGACCTTTATTTCGGATAATGGCATCCGCACGCCCTTTACCATTTTGAAAATGCCGGCGTCAGGCAATGTGGCTGACAATTTCTGGCGCGACGGTAATTTACTGGCTGATATTGACCAAAATACGGGCCGCATTCGGCGCGTCATTCGCGGCAAAGGCCCTAAGATGGAAATTCTTGAGAAGCATCCGGATACACAAGAACCATTAACGGATACCGTCCTGCCCGATTGGGCTGAAGTTCAGAGATTGATTGATGATGTGGCGAGGCTTTACGCTCCGGTCAAATACCAGTCATTAGATATCGCCCTCACTGACAAAGGCCCAGCCATTGTCGAAATCAATACAGGCGGCTCTTTTTATCTCCCGCAAATAGCCACGGGCCGCGGCCTGCTGACGGATGAGTTTATCGATACTTTCCGGGCTTGCGGGGCAGAAATCGATAGTTCAAAAATCTAATAAAAAACCCGGCCTCAGAGCCGGGTTTTTGTTGATCCTAATTCAATCTAGCTGGCTTGTTCGGCGGCGGCACGGCGCAAGGTCATATTGACCAAACGCTGCCAATTGGCCAGCGAGAACATATGAGCATAGGCGGCGGCCAGCATGCCGTTGTCGTTCAGCTCTTTGATAATTTTTTGGTCGAGACCCCGTAATCTTTCATCCGTGACGGCGAAATACTCGGCGATCTTTTGACGCTCAGCAGGTGAGCCGTCCGGGTTTTGCCCCTGGAAATGCATATCCTTCATTTCAAATAGATCCAGCTCTTTAAACCGGGCGACCATACGGTCGGTGAACACACGGTTTTGCTCGAACTGTTCCAGGAACTGAATCGCGTCTTGCGTGAAGGTCGAGGCGTTATCGCCCTCAAAAAACGGCTGGTCCGGCTTTTTGTTTGTGACGCAATCGGCAGCCATGTCGACACAGACAAGACGACGCTCGTTTTCATTGTCATTGGCCAGAACAAAAGGATAGCGGCGGGCGAAAGCCGGCATGTAGTAGTCCTGCTCAAATAAACCTTCCGAATTGACGAACAGGTTTTCTTGCGGACGAATACCCATGATCGCAATCGGTGTTCGGTCATCTCCGGCGAACACCACGGGAAAGGATGCGGACGCTGCGCCAAATTCCTGGGCCGTGAGCGGGATAAAGTGCTGTTTGGCCATAAATTCAAATGGCTTGGCCACGCCTTTAACGCCAAATTTGCCGTGAGCGTCTTTGTTGAGGGGCTCGGGTTTTGTATAGAACATGACGTTCCCGGCGACCTGCGCCTCTTGTTTGTCAGCTTTCGCCATCTTTTGCCTCTTTTCTTTACAGGACTAAAATTTGACGCCCCTTAGCGAAAAAGCGTCGCCGCTTCAATGAAAGAATCAAGGCCGTTCCATTTCATCAAGAATTGCTCTGGGTTGAATAGTCTCAAAACAACGCTATGTTATAGCAAACAAGGATAAGAAACATGGGACAAGATCATCACGGGCACGACCACGGGCATGACCATACGCCAGCTAGCAAGGAAGAGCGGATGGAAAACGCTCGGCGGGTTTGCCAACAGCATGGAGAGCGCTTTACGCCTCTGCGCGAACATATTTTTGGTCTGCTTATTGAAGCCGACGGGCCGATCAAGGCTTATGATCTGTTGGATCTTCTGCGGCCCGAACATGGCTCCCCCAAACCGCCCACGGTTTACCGGGCCCTAGAGTTTTTCACGCGCCTTGGTCTGGTCCACCGGGTCGAGGCCCTGAACGCCTATATCACCTGTGATCATATGCATGACGGACATTCGGCCGAGTTTTTTATCTGTGAGACCTGCGACCGGGTACAGGAACGTCACGCCCATGATCACTCAGAGTGTATCCCGAAAGGCTTTGTCATCAAACGCAGCGTGATTGAACATTACGGCAGTTGCGTCGATTGCACCGCTGCGGCCGCCTGACGGTTTGAAAACTTTTCTCGAAACTTGGCGGGGCGAAGCCAGCTCATGGGAGTGTGACGAACTTGGCCACCTAAACATGAAACATTATATGGCCAAGGCCGAACAGGCCCGCCAAATGTTTATTATGCATATGGGTCTTTCCCACGCTTTTCGAAAAGGCGCGAGTAGTACGGTGCGGGTCCGGGAATTTCATATCAAATTTATTCACGAGGCTCTGCCCGGCGCGGGCCTGCGCATAGAGACGGCCTTGACTTCCATCGACACTGAAACCATTTCGCTGATCCATATGATGTATCATGTGGACGGCAAAATCGCCGCCACCATCCACGAGACTCTGGAACATGTTTACATCCCGACCGAGAAGAGCTTTCGCTGGCCGAGTCGGGTACAGATGGCCGCCAAAGACTATCATGTGCCCCTGCCCGATCTTGCCGCGCCCAAAGGTCTATCGACCCATGACCCCATGAACGGGGCTAATCTGGAAACCCTACAAAAATGGGGCTGCAAGATCATTGGCCGCGGCGTGTTCACAGAGCCCGAAACCGATATCTTTGACCGGGTCTCGGCGCAAAGTTTTATCGGAAGATTATCTGACAGCGTGATCGGATTCACCGAAGCCTGGCCGACCATGGAAGAGGACAATTGGCGCGAGACGGGCATTATTGGCGTTATGCTCGAGACCCGCTACCGCTTTCACACATACGCCGAAGCCGGCCTGCCCTATGTGATCTTTTCGGGCGTCGCGGGTGTGTCCGATAAGGTCCGCCAACTCATCCATCATTTCGTCAATCCCTATACGGGCCGGCCCTATATGTCGGTGATTGCCGTGAACGGGCTGATTGATACGAATAAGCGGAAGATGTCTTA
>CALDSY010000234.1 GCA_937924355.1 uncultured Caulobacterales bacterium | reverse complement strand
AATAGCGGGACGACCACACAGAGCAATGTCATTGTTTCTGACAATCTGATTTCGCCAAATTCCAATACGTGCATAACCCTAGCACCGGGCGCGACCTGTGTGTTGACGGGGACTTACACGGTCACCCAAACGGACGTAGACAATGGAACGGTTAATAACACAGCCGGCGTTGTATCGGACGAAATTCCGGTGCCTGTCGAAGCTTCTAACACGGCGGTCGTCGGTCAAAATGACAACCTTTCGATCGTCAAACCTGCACCGAATAATGCTGATGGTGATAGTTCAGGGGATATCTCTGTTGGGGACGTGCTGACCTATACAGTCACCGCCACGAACTCAGGAACAACGACTCTGAACAATGTCATTGTTTCCGACAATTTGATCTCACCAAGCTCCAATACCTGCGTCACGCTCGCGCCCGGCGCGACCTGTGTTTTGACCGGCACATATACAGTGACCCAAGCGGATATCGACGCCGGGACCATCGTGAATACAGCTGGTGTGGTTTCTGATGAAATCACGACACCTGTTGAGGCCTCTAACACATCAACGCCCAACATTGTTGATGATCTGACCATTGTTAAACCTGCACCGGCCAATGCGGACGGTGATGGCTCCGGTGATGTCTCGGTTGGTGATGTCCTGACCTATACAGTTACGGCCACGAACTCTGGAACGACGACGCTAAACAATGTAATTGTGAGTGATAATCTGATCTCGCCGAACTCCAATACTTGCACAACCCTGGCACCGGGCGCGACTTGTGTGCTGACCGGGACTTATACGGTCACGCAGGCCGATATTGATAATGGCGCTATCGACAATATAGCGGGCGTGATCTCTGATGAAATCACCACGCCGGTCGAAGATAGCAATACAGTGACAACCGGACAGTTTGAAGAATTGTCCATCGTTAAGCCTGCCCCTGCAAATGCGGATGGAGACGGCTCCGGTGATGTCTCTGTCGGCGATGTGCTGACGTATACGGTCACCGCGACCAACTCAGGGACGACGACGCTAAGCAATGTCATTGTGAGTGATAACCTCATCACGCCGAACAGCACGACCTGTGCGGCCTTGGCACCGGGCGCGACTTGCGTCTTGACAGGAACCTATACGGTCACTCAGGCAAATATCGATGCGGGATCTATTGTGAATACGGCCGGTGTGGTTTCTGATGAAATCACGACCCCTGTCGAAGACAGCAATACGGTCAATACGGGACAAACGGATGCTCTGACTATCGTTAAACCGGCCCCTGCCAATGCAGATGGTGACGGCTCTGGTGACGTATCCGTCGGTGATGTGCTGACTTATACGGTCACCGCGACCAACTCAGGTACGACGACTTTGAACAATGTCATCGTCTCTGACAATCTGATCACACCAAGCTCAAATACCTGCGTAACATTAGCGCCTGGCGCGACCTGCGTGTTGACCGGTACCTATACGGTCACACAGGCCGATGTGGATGCAGGCTCTATTGTCAACACAGCGGGCGTAGTTTCCGACGAAATCACAACCCCGGTTGAGGACAGTAATACGACAACACCCGGTCAGAATGACGGCTTGTCTATCGTGAAGCCGTCACCGACAAATGCAGATGAGGATGGGTCTGGCAATGTATCTTTGAACGATACGCTAACCTATACAATTACGGCTACGAACACCGGCACGACCACGCTGACAAATGTCATCGTGAATGATGCGATGATTACGCCAAGCAGCAATATTTGCGCAACTTTAGCCCCCAGCGCGACCTGTGTCCTGACTGGGACCTATACGGTCACCCAGGCGGATGTCGATGCAGGGACCATAGACAACACGGCTATGGTGGCCTCGGTTGAGATTTCAACACCGGAAACGGTCAGTCAAAGCGAACCGGTCGCCAACATGGACGAGCTCACGCTTGACAAGCCGGCGCCTGCGAATGCCGACCAAGATGGCTCTGGCGATGTATCGGTCGGCGACACGCTGACCTATACGGTCACTGCTTCCAATACAGGGACAGCGACGCTGACCAATGTTGTTGTGACAGACAATCTGATTTCGCCGAACTCTAATACTTGCGCGACCCTTGCACCAGGCGCGACCTGTGTGCTGACCGGGACTTATACGGTCACACAGGCCGATGTGGATGCCGGGTCTATTGTGAATACAGCGGAAGTTATCTCTGATGAATTTGGTGTTCCGGTTGACGCAACTAACACCACCAATACGGGCCAGACAGACGCACTGTCTATCGTGAAGCCGGCTCCGGCCAATGCGGATCAGGACGGTTCTGGTGATGTATCGGTTGGAGATACGCTAACTTATACGATCACAGCGACAAACTCCGGTACGACGACCCTGAACAATGTGATTGTCAGTGATAATCTGATTGCGCCAACTTCCAATACTTGCGTGACCTTGGCTCCGGGCGCGACCTGCGTGCTGACAGGAACTTACACAGTTACCCAGGCAAATGTTGATGCAGGATCTATTGTGAATACGGCCGGTGTGGTTTCTGATGAAATCACGACCCCTGTTGAAGACAGCAATACCGTGACCGTTGGTCAATTTGACGAGCTTATCCTTGTCAAACCAGCGCCGGTGAATGCTGATAATGACGGCTCCGGTGATGTCTCCGTCGGTGATGTGTTGACCTATACGGTCACGGCTACCAACTCCGGATCGACAACGCTCACTAATGTGGCCGTGTCAGATAATTTGATTACGCCGAACGCCACTACTTGCGCGATCCTGGCGCCAACCGGAACCTGTGTCTTGACGGGGACTTATACGGTCACTCAGGCAGATATTGATGTGGGTTCCATTACCAATAATGCGAGCGTAGTCTCTGATGAAATCACAACACCGGTTGACGCGAGCAATACAACGAACACCGGTCAGACACCTGACCTGACACTGATCAAACCAGCACCGGCTAATGCCGATGAAGATGGTTCCGGCGATGTCTCAGTCGGTGATACGCTTACATATACTGTTACTGCGACAAATATCGGGACCATCACGCTCAACAATGTGATTGTCAGTGATAACCTGATCTCACCGAACAGCAACACTTGCGCAACGCTCAATGTAGGCGCGACCTGCATCCTGACCGGGACTTATACGATTACGCAGGCCGATATTGACGCGGGTTCGATCACAAATAATGCGAGCGTTGTTTCTGACGAAGTCACGACACCTGTCGACGCGACGAACACAACCAATACAGGCCAGTTCCCAGAACTAACATTGGTTAAGCCGGCTCCAGCCAATGCGGATGAAGATGGTTCTGGTGACCTGTCTGTCAGTGATACGCTGACATACACAGTTACAGCCACGAATAGCGGTACGATTTCTCTGAACAATGTTGTTGTCAGCGATGCGCTGATCACGCCGGACTCGAACACTTGTGCCGTATTGGCCCCGGGCGCGACCTGTGTCCTGACAGGGACATACACGGTCACTCAGGCCGATGTGGATGCCGGTGCCATCACGAATAACGCCAGCGTTATCTCTGACGAAGTGACAACTCCGGTTGATGCGAGCAATACATCCAATACTGGCCAGACTCCTGAATTGAGCCTGATCAAGCCCGCCCCGGCCAATGCCGACGAAGATGGCTCCGGCGATCTCTCTGTGGGTGACACATTGACTTATACGGTCACAGCCACAAACAGCGGAACGATTACTCTGAATAATGTTGTGGTCAGCGACGCCCTGATCACGCCCAATGCGAATACATGCGCAACCTTGACACCGAGCGCGACCTGCGTCCTGACCGGGACGTACACGGTCACCCAAGGTGATGTAGATGCCGGCGCGATCACGAATAATGCCAGTGTTGAGTCTGACGAAATCACAACGCCTGTGGACGCCACAAACACAACCAATACCGGCCAGGTTCCGGCTTTGACCCTGGTCAAGCCTGCCCCTGCTAATGCGGATCAGGACGGCTCTGGTGATGTGTCTGTCGGCGATACGCTGACTTACACAGTGACGGCCACCAATAGCGGTACGATCACGTTGAACAGTGTTATCGTCAGCGATGCTCTGATCACTCCTAACAGCAATACTTGCGTGACATTGGCACCGGGCGCGACCTGTGTCTTGACCGGGACTTACACGGTTACGCAGGCTGATGTGGATAACGGCGCGATTACAAACAACGCCAGCGTCGTCTCCGATGAAGTGACAACACCTGTTGATGCCACGAATACGACAAATACAGGCCAGGTTCCGGCTCTGACCCTGATCAAGCCCTCACCTGCGAATGCGGATCAAGATGGGTCCGGTGATATCTCACTGGGTGATACGCTGACCTATACGGTCACGGCCACCAATAGCGGAACGATTACCCTAAGCAATGTGATCGTCAGTGACGCCCTCATCACACCGAACAGCAACACCTGCGCAACAATATTACCGGGCGCGACCTGCGTCCTTTCAGGGACTTATACAGTCTCGCAAGCGGATATCGATGCTGGGTCAATCACCAATAATGCCAGCGTGGTTTCTGACGAGGTGACAACACCTGTGGACGCAACCAATACCAGTGACACAGCCCAGGACTCTGCGCTTACACTGGTCAAGCCAGCCCCCGTGAACGCGGACAATGATAATTCCGGCGATGTTACATTAGGTGATATCCTGACTTATACTGTCACAGCGACGAATAGCGGTTCGATCACGCTCAACAATGTGGTCGTCAGCGATGCGCTGATTACACCGAACAGCAATACTTGCGCTACTCTATTGCCAGGGGCGACCTGTGTGCTGACCGGAACCTATGCTGTCACGCAGGCTGACATTGATGCGGGAACAATTTCAAATACAGCCGGCGTCGTTTCTGACGAAGTGACCAATCCAGTCAATGCCAGCAATAACCAGCCCGCGGCACAAACTCCGGATCTGGCTTTAGTCAAACCGGCACCTCTAAATGCCGACAATGATAATTCCGGTGATCTGTCCATTGGTGACGTCCTAACCTATACGGTCACGGCCACGAATAGCGGCACGGTCACCTTGAACACGGTTACGGTTTCCGATGCGCTGATTACGCCAAGCGCCAATACTTGTCCGGCGCTCGCGCCCGGCGCAACCTGCGTTCTTTCCGGAACCTACACAGTTACCCAAGCGGACATTGATAATGGCGCGATTGTCAACAATGCCAGCGTGACGTCCGAGGAAATCACGGTTCCCGTTGCGGCCAATAACAACCTGCCAATCGTGCAGACCCCGGCTTTGGCCCTGAACAAGCCTGCGCCGGCCAATGCAGACCAAGATGGATCCGGCGATATCTCGCTCGGCGATACGCTGACCTATACGATTACAGCGACCAATACAGGGAACGTCTCTCTGACCAATGTCATGGTCAATGATACAATGACCACGCCGGACACTCAGACTTGCGCGACCCTCAACGTTGGTGCCAGCTGTGTCCTAACCGGGACATATACAGTCACTCAGGCGGATGTTGATAATGGCTCCATCGTCAATACGGCGCGCGTGGCCTCTGTCGAAATCGCAACGCCTGTGACCGACACAAATACATCAAACGTGGTTCAGACACCGAGACTGACGCTCGTTAAACCGGCACCCGCCAATGCAGACCAAGACGGTACAACGGATGTCTCACTGGGTGACACGCTGACTTACACGGTTACGGCGACCAATAGCGGTAACCTGACCCTGACCAATGTCGTTGTGTCCGATCCAATGATCACACCGTCTACGCAGACATGTCCGACACTTCTGCCAGGCGCGACTTGCGTACTGAGCGGGGCTTATACCGTCGCGCAAGGTGACGTGAATACCGGTAATATTGCCAATACAGCGGGCGTGAACTCTGCCGAGATCACCGTGCCTGTTGCCGCAACCAACGAGCAGGAAGTTGCTCAGACCACCGGACTGGATGTAACTAAACCAGCGCCTGTAAATACAGACGAAGATGGTTCTGGCGACGTGACTGTCGGTGATACGCTGACTTATACGGTCACCGCGACCAATACAGGTACGGTGTTCCTAAACAATGTGGTTGTCTCTGACCCTATGATCACACCTAACAGCCAGACCTGCGGCGCGCTCGCGCCGGGTGCCAGCTGTGTGCTGACCGGGACATACAGAGTCGTTCAAGCCGATGTTGACCGCGGCGAGATCAATAACACAGCCACAGGCTCGAGTGACGAAGTCACAGTGCCGGTTCAAACCGTCAACGTGCAGAATGTGCCGCAGACCGGGTCTCTGGCTGTTCTTAAGACCGGTATCGTGAATAACGGCCCGAACGGCTACGCGAATATCGACGATACTATCACCTATACATTTACCGTGATCAATACGGGCGTTGTTACTCTAACAGACATTACGCTGGATGATCCACTGGTCGACGTACAGGGTGGACCCATTGCCAGCTTGGCGCCGGGCGAATCTGATAATACGACTTTTACAGCGACTTATGCTCTGACGCCTGAAGACATTACGACGGGAACCGTTATCAATACGGCATCTGCTGGAGGGTTGCACCCGGATGGACGCCGTATCTTTGGCCTGTCGGATGACCCGACCAACTTGGCCAATGACGACGAAGATGGCGACGGTAATCCAGATGATGAAACAATCACTAATCTGATCATAGGCCCGACATCAGTTGTCACACCATTCACAGTGGTCAAGACAACGCGTCATCGCAATGTCAGCTTTGGTGACCTGGTGCCTTATGAAATCACCATCACCAATAATGACGACTTTGACCGGAATAATCTGACCTATGTGGACTTGATGCCAACAGGCTTTAACTATGCGCCGGACACGGCCCGGATTGACGGCGTCGCTTTTGATCCCGTTGTGACAGGCGCCGAGCTCAGCTTCCCGAACCAAACACTGGCCGCCAATGAGTCTGTGACTATTAATCTAGTTCTGGTTGTTGGCGCGGCTGTCAATGAAGGCGAATACACGAACCGCGCCTCTGTCGTCAGTTCCATCTCTGGTATTCTACTCTCCGAGATTGGCGAAGCCACTGTCATCGTCGGACCAACACCGGTCTTCGATTGCGGCGAGATTATCGGCAAGGTCTTTGATGACCGGAACCTGGACGGCTATCAGAACCCAGGCGAGGAAGGCATTCCGGATGTTCGCGTTGTGACTGTCAAAGGTGAGTTGATCACTACAGACGCCCATGGCCGCTACCACATTGCCTGTGCGGACATTCCAAACGGTCAAATTGGCTCCAACTATATCCTGAAACTGGATCCACGTAGCCTGCCGACCGGGTACCGGATTACGACAGAGAACCCACGGGTTGTGCGGCTCACACGCGGTAAGCTCACCAAGTTGAACTTCGGCGCGACGCGACCGCGGATTGTGACCCTAGATTTGTCACAGCAGGTCTTTGTACCAGGTCAGCATCTTTTGCAGCCTGCCATGCAACCGAACATCGCTCAGCTGATGGACGTCCTACGCAAGGAAGAGTCTATCCTGCGGCTTAACTATCATACTGTGCCCGGCGAACCGGCAGGTCTGGCTGGCGCCCGAATGGAGGCGGTGGCCCATCATCTAAACCGATTATGGGAGGAACAGGCCTGCTGTTACGACCTGACAATAGAAACAAAAATGATCTCGCTCGGCGGGCAAGGTGCAGCGGGGTATCGGCCATGGTAATCCGAATGAATATGATACATAAATCAGGCTTGAAACGTCTCGCCCTTGGGACATCAGCTATTGTTGCCCTGACGTTTACATCGGTCGCAGCGGCTCAAAGCTATCCTGTGCCTCATAGCGGGAGCTATGTCCCGCCGACGGCCCATATGGTTTCAACCCAGTCCTTGGCATTGCGCGGACCATTCAGCGGACAATCTGTCAGCTTTGGACAGCCGGCCCCCGTCCAGTATGCAGCGCCCCATGGGCGTCCGGTTCAGTACGCTCAACCGGTCCGCTATCCGGTGCAGGCGCCGGTTTCGCACCCGCAAATGATCCCGCATCAGCAAGTGGTTGCGCCAGTGGCCATGCCGGTGGCTCATACGGGCTGGACATCAACACATAATCATGGACCGCGCGGCCACAAGCGTAATGAACCCAAAGCGGATATCGTCCGGTCTTTGCCTGACAATCTGCAAGGGGACGTTTTGCGCCCGAGCGGGTTAAGGTCGGGTCCCGGGTTTAAAATCAGCGTCGATGGACACACAGTCTCTGGCGGCGGGTTCGATTACGAGTCTCATCAGGAACATTCGGACGTCGCGCTGCGAGATGCCGATGTCCAAGTCAAGTTTGACGGGTTTGATGTCACGCCGCGTTTGAACGTAGGGCTATTGCACAATGATGCGAGCGTCTTCCGCGGGCAACAGGCGGAATTCCATGTCTATTCCAACTACTGGAATTTCATAAATCGTGGTGAGGTCCGCCTCTTTATGCCGGGTCAGTCTTTTGACTCGCGCCCGCATATGATCTTGCCAGTTATCGATGGTGTTGCGGGCTTTATGCCGGGACGTCATCTTCCAGAGAGCATGAGCTACACATTGCGAGTCTATGACGCGCATGGCCGTTTTGACGAGACACATCCGAAATCCTTCTATGTGACGGATCTACAAAAAGCCGATAGTCTGGCCCATCATGATCCGCGCGCGACCCTGAATATTTACGGCGAGGATCATACTTTGCGTCGGAATATCCCGGTTAAGGGTGCTAATGTCACCGTGTCGGGCGAGAATGTGCCTTATGGTTTTGTGCCGTCCGTATTTTATGGGCCCGTGCCGGTTGATGAAACGGGCCGTTTTGTCTCGCAACAAATCCTGCCGTTTGGAGACCGCCGCGTTCATGTCAAAATTCAAAATGAATTTGGACAAGGCGTCGACATCGCCCGAGATATCCACGTCAAGCATACGGATTTCTTTTATGTCGGGCTCGGAGATTTAACGCTCGGACAGCGTCAGGCCCTGGGGCCGGTCAATTTGCAGGCCGCCGAAGACGAGGATTGGGACGACATGGTCGTCAATGGTCGCGGCGCTTTCTACCTCAAAGGTAAAGTGCGCGGCGATGTTCTAATCGCAGCGGCTATGGATACAGGAGAAGAACGGATCAAGGATCTGTTCAACAATCTGGATGAGAAAGATCCGCGTCAGCTTTTACGGCGCTTGCATGCCGACCAGTATTATCCGGTTTATGGTGACCACTCGACATTAACACAGGACGCGCCCACGCAAGGTAAGTTCTATATCCGCGTTGAAAAAGACGATAACCACGTCATGTGGGGGAACTTCATAACGGATATTCAGGAAACCGAGTTCACCAAACACGAACGCGGTCTGTATGGGGGTATTGTCGATCTTAACAGCGAAGCTACAACCAGCTTTGGTGAGCGTAAGTCCGAACTGACCGCCTATGCGGCCGATCCGGGCACCATTCCCGAAGTTGAAGTTTTCCGCGGAACAGGCGGCTCTGTTTATTTCCTGCAACATCAGGATATTTCTATTGGATCAGAGCGCGTACAGATTGAAATCGTTGATAAGGTCACTGACATTGTCAAAGAGCGCCGGACGCTACGCCCTTATGATGACTACGATGTGGATTATATTCAGGGCCGCGTCGTCCTAACGGATCCGCTACAATCTACGCTCAGTGATGGTCAGATTGTTCGGGATGGCCCGCTCTCAGGTGACAAGGTTTATCTGGTGGTGCGCTATGAACATACGCCAGGACTGGAAGCTGTTTCCGGTTATTCTGTTGGTGGCCGCGCAACTCAGTGGCTCGGCGATGTTGTTCGCCTGGGTGCTAGCGGTAAAAAAGATACAACGGGTATCGCGGATCAGGAAACTTACGGCGCCGACGTGCTTCTCCGCGGGGGGGCGAATACATTCGTACGCGGTGAATATGCAGAGAGCCGGGGTCCTGGCTTTGAACAAACCGAATCTACGGATGGCGGCTTCATTTTTGACGAATATGTCAATACAGGCGCCAGCAACATGATCGCCAAGGCTTACCGCCTGGAGACGCAAGTTGATTTGGCTGATCTTGGCGCGCGCCAAGAAAAGATCAAAGGCCGGTTACGTGGACTGGTTGAAAAAACCGACGATGGTTTCTTTGGAACAGGCCGGGCCGGCCGCGGCGACCTTGAACGCTATAGCGCGGGCGCTGATTTCGAGTTTAATGAACGTCTAAAGATTCATGCCACTTATGACGATGTCGATAGTGAGCGGCGAGGTGAACGTACCTCCGCCTATGCAGATGCACGTTACGCTCTAAACCGCCGCCTTGCCGTGGGTGTGGGCGTCAGACATGATGAACGGGACAATAGTGATCTGCTGGTGAACACACCAACGGTCAATCCTTTAATCGAAGGCAAACGCATTGACGCCTCCGCCGAGGTGGAGCTCCGTCCGATGGAAGATGTCAAACTGCGCGGTTTCGTTCAAGAAACACTGGAGCGGGATGGGACGCGCGTTCGTAATGACCGTTACGGTATTGGCGGTGATATACAGCTCACATCCCGTATCAAAGTCAGCGGCGAAGTCTCTGATGGCGATGGCGGATTAGGGGCCAATGCCCATGTCGCCCTCAAGAAGGATGATCATTCCGAGATTTACCTGGGCTATGCTCTGGATCCGGATCATCCGGAACAGCGCTTTAATGGCTCGGGCGTGGACCTGCGGACACATGGTGTTTTAACCGCCGGTGGTCGTGCAGAGCTTTCTGACGGGTTGTCTTTCTACGGTGAGGAACGGATTGGTTGGGGGCCAGAAGCCCGTAGCTTCACCCATGCTTATGGTGTCAACTACAAGCCGGACGAACATTGGTCTTTAACCGCCAGCGTCGAGGCCGGCCAGATTGAAGACGAGATCAATGGTAATTTCGATCGGACAGCGTTCGCAGTCTCAGCTAGCCATGCGACCGATAGTTTGCGGATCGCCTCTAATCTAGAGGGCCGTTTCGAAGAGGGCGTACTGCAAGGCCAAGAACGCGACCGGACGACCTGGTTGATGCGCAACACCATTGCCTATGATGCCTATGAAGATGTGCAAGTCTTGGGACGATTGAATTTCGCGATTTCCGAAAGTGATCAAGACGAATTCCTGGACGCCGAATATATCGAAGGTGTGGCCGGTATCGCCTACCGCCCAATTGAAAACGACTGGTTCAATGGTCTGTTTAAATACACCTATTACGAGGATTTATCACCGGCCCCGCAACGATCTAATTTAGGCCGTACGGCATTGCCGCGTCAGAAGAGCCAAATTCTCTCGGCTGATACCATTATGGATGTCAATGAGAAGCTCTCACTCGGTGTCAAATATGGCTACCGTATGGGCGAAGTGGAACTGGGCCGCGGGTCTAACGACTATGTCAGCAGTGATGCTCATCTGGGTATTATCCGGGCGGACTACCATGTCATCAAGAACTGGGATATCATGGCAGAAGGCCGCATCATGAAAACCGATCTGGTAGACGAAACTCGACTAGGCGCGCTTGCGGGTGTTTACCGGCATGTTGGTGACAATATGAAGGTGGGTGTGGGCTATAGCTATAGTAAGTTCTCGGATGATCTGACCAATTTCGATAATGATCAAAAGGGTGTATTCCTGAACGTGGTCGGCAAAATCTAGGACAGGTTTACCGTCTTGGTCTTTTTTTCGACGATGTAAGACCCGCCAATCGCAATCACATTGGGGAGCGCCAGATACTCTGGTGCTTTCGCCGCGCTTATGCCACCTGTGGCCATAAACGTCACATTGGGGAGCGGCGCGCCCCAGGCTTTCAATGTCTTCACGCCGCCGAGGGCCTCAGCGGGGAAGAATTTCTGATATTCATACCCCAAATCATAGAGATGCATGGCTTCGCTGGGCGTGGCCGCACCTGGGAAAACCGGGACAGGCGCGTCCATTAACGCCGATAATAATTTCGGACTTGTGGCTGGTGTCACTAAAAACTCTGCGCCGGCCTCCAGGGATTTCTGCATGTCGTCTTCTGTGCGTACAGTCCCCATGCCGACGATCAGCTCTGGCGCCGAGGCTTTCATGATTTTCATCACGTCAATGGCTTCGGGCGTGCGCAGGACCACTTCAGCGACTGTCACGCCCGCTTCGCGTAGGTCGACGGCCAATTGCGCAATCCAGTCCAGATCCGACAAAGCCATAACCGGGACGAGGGGGCAACGCACAAGCGCGTCGATGATTTGAGTTTGAGCGTCAGACATCATTCTATCCATATGCATCATAGCGGTGGGTGACCGCAACGGTGATCTGCTTGATCAACTCATTGGCCCGTTCAAGCGGCTTGATAATCGAGGAGACCAGATGGGGGTAGGATTTAGTATGCCCGCCCTCTTGCGACTTTTCGGTGAGCTGGTCCGTCCAGCTCATATCTTCGCCCTTTTGCGGATAGGCGGCTTTGAGGCGCTCGACCGCCGGACCCGCCTGTAAGTTTTGCAGGTCCTTGAGGATATCAATGCCCGACGTGCCGGGTTGCCCATATTGTGGGAGCTGGGTCGCCAGCAAGGTCATCTTCATAATGACTGCCAAGCGCAAGGCATGGAGAATGACAACGGGTTTGTCATATTCGACCTGCCCACTGTTTATGCCAGAAATGTTGAGGAAATCCAGACGCAGGAAATTGGCCAAATTGACCATGCGAGAGCGGGACTCATTATGGATCAGCGAATTGGCAATCATCCGGCAGCTTTCGGCCAGATATGGTTCCTGTTCCGAGAGCTGACGGCCGATCCAGAAACCCGGGTCAAACAAGCGGCCATAGGCGGTGAGCACGTAGGAGTTAGAGCGTAGCAATGCTTTGCGTGCCAGACCAAAAACATGTTTGGCGCGGGGCGAAGACTTTAACAGAGCATTGAGCGCATCGGGGTCAATAGAGGCGATTTTGCCCGTGCCGTAATAAATATTTGCCGGGATGCCAAATTGCTGCAGGATCGCATTGTGCGGGATGGCGCGGACCGTGCGCGGGTTGAACGCGGTCGATCCACCGGCCGCCCGTTTTGTGGCCCGGGACCCGGTAGGGACGAGGAGGCTCTGTCCGAAGACGCCCAGCAGGCTCACATAGTCCGGATTGGCGTAGAGCTGTGCCTGTTCCGAAGACATGGTTCGAAACAGATCCCAGGAGAAATCCCGCTCTGTGTAAAATGTATCATTCTCTGCCTCTGCACAGTCCGAAAATCGCGACAACAAGATAGATGTTACGCTAGCCTGGGCGAGCTTGTCGGTCTGAAACCAGAGAAAGCCGTCGCCGCCTTGAAAGCTGGTTTCGTGACATAGATGCAAGCCGCGTTTTTCAAACTGTAACTTGGCCCAAGGGCTCATGACATAATCAAGCCGGTTGGAAAGCGCGCCGTGGTGACCGCCGCGGCCCAAGGACTCGCCGTGAGTGTTAAAAATAATGGCCGAGACATTTTTCAGCTTCTTTTTGGCTAGCTCCATAGCGAAATGGGATTGCAGCCGTTCAATGGCCAGTGTGGCCGGGACCTGCCCCATAAAACGCCCGGCATCAGAGAAGCCCGTCTGAATAGCCATCACGCCGCGTTTTTTCAAATAATTGCGGTACACATCATGGCCGAGCATTTTGCCGATTATCCGTCCGCCATTGTTCAGCGCGGCCGCCGTTTCAAACAGGGGCGAAATATCCAGATGGTTTTCCAAGCCGTAAAGTTTAGCGAGATAGAGCATGCCCAAAGGAATGAGGCTATCTTCGGTCTCGGCGATCAAAAGACGGATAGGTGTTTCATTGTCGATATACTTATGGATTTGCGCCGTCAGGATCATTTGGCGGTGGGCCGTATTGGTCTCCATGGCCAGGGACGCAAAATTAACGGCCTTGGTTTTGACGCCGCTTGTTTTCTCGGCCGCACGTTGCACCAATGTTCGCGTGTCGACGGCGCCATCGGAAATACCAAACTCACCGCGAATGCCTTCCATGACATGGCGGGCATTGACCCGGAAGTGGATGCGGGCTGTGCCCAAACCAAAACACCGAATACGGCTACGCAGCAAAAGCAGTTCCATGCGTGCCTCATCGGATTGAGCCGCTTTAATATCGGCATTGATGAGTTTGTAGAGGGCCTTAGTATTTCTTAGGCGCCGTTTTGATGACCGGGTCAGATGATTTGCGGCCTCGATCAGGTTCTCTTTGTCGGTCAGATCTTTTTCAAACAAAACCAGATCTTTGCCTGTACTGGTGATCGCGTCTTGCAAACGGGTTTGAAGTTTCTCGCCCAAACCATGTTTCTTGGAAATTTTGCCGGCCAGTTTCTCATAGGTAGATAGTTGATCCAGCTTCTCTGATAGGCGCAGACGCAGGGCATCGGCCCAGGATATATCCGTGCGGCCATCAATGTCGTAACCAACCCAGCTATAGACGTTGAGCAAGCGGATATTGAGCGCCGTCCATTGTTTTGGAAAGGCGTGTTGCGCCACCTGCAGAATTTGCCGATTGATCCCGTCTATGGCTGATTGGATACGGGCGAGGGTGGCTTGAGTCTGGGCGTGTTCCTGCTGCAGGGTTGGCGGGGTCTTTTGTACATAGGGAAGGGTTTTCAGATGCTTGATCTCTTTTTCCGAACGCTTCTCGCCTTTAGAGGCGATGGACCCCAAAGTTTCATAGATATGCGGGAAGGTCGAAAAGGTCGGATGGGCCGTTAGCACAATACCTTGCGCGGCTGTCTCTGACCATTTGGCGAAGGACTTGAAACCTTTCTTGGCTTCCGTCTGTGCCGCCGCTGCAATGGATTTTTGCATGAATGAGATGCGCGTTACGCCGGCCCGGCTACGCAGGCGCTCGGCCCGCGCAATGGCCTGTTCGTCGGCAATCGTTTTGACGATGGATTCAATATCCCGAAAGGCGAGCTCCCGCGTCTCGACATATTTCGAGATATCATAAGCGAGCAGTTTGACCGGATTGGCCTGTGGATCGCTTTTGATGATTTCAGAGTGAAAGTCGAGGCGGTCGTTAAAGCGCTTCAACCATTGTTTTTCCGTCAGACGTCGGGCGATGATGGTCTCCTGATAAGGTTTAAGAGGCGTTAGCCATTAACCGGGCCGTATCTAGCATCCGGTTGGAGAAGCCCCATTCATTATCATACCAGGACATGACCCGGACAAGATGGTCCTGATTGACTCGCACTTGATCCGGTACGAAAATAGAGGAATGAGGATTGTGGTTCATGTCAGAGGACACAACGGCATCGTCCACATAGCCCAGAATGCCTTTGAGCGGACCTTCGCTGGCCGCCGTTTTAAAGGCGTCTCGAATGCCGTCCTCAGTGGCGGGCTTATTGGTGTAAACAGTCAGATCGACCATGGAGACGTTGGGGGTTGGCACGCGAACAGCGACGCCTGAAATCTTCCCCTCGAGGTCCGGCAGAACTTTGCCGATGGCTTTGGCCGCTCCGGTTGTGGTCGGCACCATGGACAAGGCGGCGGCTCGGCCCCGGTAGATATCTTTATGTAGGCTGTCATGAGTGGGCTGATCGCCCGTATAGGCGTGGACTGTGGTCATCTGGGCGCTTTGAATACCGAACGTGCTATGAAGGACTGTCGCGATAGGCGCCAGGGCATTGGTCGTACAGGACGCGTTGGAAACCAGCGTATCTGACGCGTCAATGGTATTATGATTGACCCCATAGACGACCGTTTTAGTGTCGTCTTTGGCAGGTGCGGATAGTAAAACTTTCTTGGCGCCCGCTTCCAGATGCTTGCTCATGGTGGCTTTGTCCCGGAAGAACCCCGTACATTCCATAACGATATCAATGCCGTGCTCGCCCCAAGGAAGATTGGCCGGATCGCGCTCGGCAAAAACAGGAATCGTCTGGCCATTGACAATGATGGATTTTCCGTCTGTGCCCACATCGCCAGGGAAGGGACCATGGACACTGTCATATTTCAACAGATGCGCCAGATGCGCCGCAGAACCGAGGTCATTGATCGCAACAATCGCCAAATCATCGGCTCCGCTTTCATGCAAAGCCCTTAGGACCATACGGCCAATCCGGCCAAATCCGTTAATCGCGACTTTCGTGGACATAAAAACTCCATTCTTCAAAGTAATGACAGCGCTGTCATACAAGCCTCGGACGTATATGAGTGCAAATGGAACCTGTCAAGCCAGATAGGGCGGTGAATTGGATTCCTATTCAGGTCAGCAAATGTACCGACATTAGATGCCAGTCGAGCCCTCGCGCTTTTTCCGACCGGTTCCGGAAATACAAGCCAAGCTCCTACTTTGACAAAAATTGAGCAAGCTCGCGTATATTATACCGCGAGCTTTCTCGTATTTAACATTTCCGCGAGCGCAGTTTCGACTGAGGCAGAGCAAGAAGTTATATCTGCCTGTTACTTTTCATATCCCAAGACAGGGTGCGCATTGATCCATTGGCGTCGAGTGAGTTCGTCAACCACAAAACGCGCCGCGTCGACAAAATGAATTTGGAAGTTTCCGCGACCCAATTTGCCCTCCTCAACAAGGAATGGTTTCGACTTACCTTTGCGAAGATAAGTTAAGCGAACACTTGTCCATTCTAAATCATCGCTCTCTTCTAAGATTGTCTCCATCCGCGCCATATCGATATATGTGTTCAGTAGATAACGTCTGTATAAAATCCTGGAGCGGCTTTGTCTT
>CALDSY010000233.1 GCA_937924355.1 uncultured Caulobacterales bacterium | reverse complement strand
ACTGAAATACCGTCAGCTTTGTGTTCTATGGCCATGGCTTCCGCAAATCCCAGCACGGCGTGTTTCGTGGCGCTATAAGACGCGCTGCCAATTTGATTGAGCAGACCTGCCGCTGACGACACGACAACAAAACGTCCTTTGCCGCGGGCTTTCCAGCCCGGTGTCAGTTTTCTTGCTGCATAGACTGCGCCCATTACGTTCACCGCCCAGCTGGTTTCCCAAGCATTGTTATCAGCACTCGCCGCGCCGTCTCGCCCGTCGCTAAATCCGACGCCTGCATTGGCAATAAAGATATCTATAGGCCCCGACGTGGCTTCAGCGGCCTCAATGAAATCAATTACAGCGGCTTCGTCTCCCACATCGCAGGCATAGCTGGCCACGCCGTCAACGCCGCTGGGGGCTTTTAGATCTGAAATTGAAACTGTTGCGCCTTCAGCTTGGAACATCTTTGTGAATGCGCGTCCTATACCATCCGGTGCTCCAGCACCTGTAACGGCCACATGTAGTCCTTTGAAATTCATGGGAAACTTCTAACGAGGCCCAAAAGACCATGCAACAACTATATGCAAAAAGTTGTATATAAATCCATTGAATGACCCATAAAAAAACCCGCCTCGAAAGGCGGGTTCTATTTTCAATTTAAGCGTAGTTAGTCAAAAAGACCCAGCTTCTTCACGCGGCGTGCCATCAGATAATAGAACACAGCACGGTTCTTCAGTCTGACAGACTTCATTTCTGCGCATGTGTCGGCAGCCGCTTTTTCAGCAGCAGTCTTGGACAGACCCAGCTTCTTCATGCCGAAGTTTTTAGCAACAGTCGCCATTTCCGTTTCATCAGTACATGCCACCAGTGACGCATCACGAGAGTAAAGCGATGGACCGCAATACTTTACGATATTGTCAATTGTGCCGGTGTTTGCAGATTTATGAAACTTCCGCACGCCATCATAATACTTCTTGTTCTTAGCAGAACTTGAAGATGACTTAGACGCTGATTTCTTCGTCGAAGACTTCTTGGCAGTTGTCTTCTTCTTAGCAATCGCAGGGGCAGCTTTCATTGCCCGCGGCTTGCCACCAGACGCTAGTCCTTTGGCTTGCTTGACCCACTCGTCGCGCTGGATACGGCCTGGAATGGAGTCGATCAATTCCTCGACCATATTCACGTCCTTAGATTTCCAGTTCGCGATCTGACGGAAGTAGTAGATACCCTTGCCGTTCAGGTCTTTTTCGAACTTTGGCCCGATACCCTTGATAAGCTTCAGATCATCTGGCTTACCATCGGTTGGACCATCCGTATAAAGAACCTTTGGCTTAGGTGCCGCCTTCTTCTTAGGAGCCGCCTTCTTCTTGGCGACTGTCTTTTTCTTGGCTGGTGCCTTCTTCTTGGCAACGGGCTTCTTCTTAGGAGCGACCTTTGCCTTAACCGGCGCCTTCTTAGCAGCTGGCTTTTTCTTAGTCGCCGCTTTCTTCTTGGCAGCTGGCTTTTTCGCAGAGGCCT
Source organism: uncultured Caulobacterales bacterium (assembly GCA_937924355.1). Lineage (GTDB taxonomy): Bacteria > Pseudomonadota > Alphaproteobacteria > Caulobacterales > Maricaulaceae > JACOMS01. The sequence goes on along the minus strand of CALDSY010000233.1, from coordinate 3,911 downwards.
TGGAGGCTTCCTGCAAACGACCATCAAGATACTTGACGCGCGCAGCCAGATAACGGTTACGCCATTCAAGGGCGTAAGTATCGTCGTCACCACCGCCTGCATCAGCTTGAGCTGTCAGAGACGCTGCAGGCGCAGCAACAGCTGCGGCCGTACCGGCAGCCGCCAATTTAGTTTTGAGGCTCGAGACTTCACCGTCACTATCGGACAAACGTCCCTCTAGTTCACGGATGCGAGCGCGTAGACCATCAGCTTCGGAACGAAGTTGACCTTCACCCTCAGCCGTCAGGTCACCCGTATGGCTTTTGCCAAACATTTTTGAGAAGAGCCAGTGAAGCAACCACCCCAACAGGCCCATGAGAAAGAGTGGGATCCACCCTATACAAGCAAGATAATCAATAAATCCTATTAACATTATAGTCCCCTATTCGGATTGTGTCACAACGAATTCAATACGGCGGTTGGCAGCTTTGCCTTCAGGTGTATCATTCGAAGCAATCGGTTCAGCTTCGCCCTTACCAATAGCGGTCAAGCGATTAACGCTAACCTCTGCATCGGCCAGATAGGCCCTTACTGCATTGGCACGTTGCTCACTGAGACGCTGATTGTAATCTTCGGCGCCTTCACTGTCTGTGTGGCCTTCGATAACAATTCGGAAAGATTGGCATTGATTGGCGGCTGAAGCCAAGTTGTTGAGTAGATCATAGCTTTCGGCACCGCGGATTTCCGCAAGGCCCGACGCAAAGTTGATCCGTGTGTCGCCTTTGAGCTGGTTGAATAGCCCCTGACAAAGCGACGCGTCTTTGACCTCACCGGCATTTGAAGCAGCGGCGTTCGGAACGGTAATATTGGCTGCGCCAACATAGTCGCCCGTCAAAGACGTTACAACACCGTTGATACGGTCTCGCACGGCTGTATCACCAACTACACCTCTTAGGAGCGCTTGGCGGTCAGTCAGTGTGAATGTGCCTGTATCTAATAAGTCAAGTTCCGGCAGGTGCTGACTGATCACATCATCCCAGTTCCCATCGGGTGCACCCGGAGCGACCTTGACGTCTTTTCGACGTAAGCGATTTCCGTAAAGTGCCTCGGCCTCACTGTAGACGCGATTACGATCGTCTTCAGTTGGAACATAACCTGTAAGATTTACTGTTCCGTTTTCGGCTTTCGTTGCTTTGAATTGGTAAGGTGAAATTGCACGCGGCGCCGGCTTCGGCGCAACGGCGGCTGTCATGACAGAGGCTTTGTTCGCGACTGAGAAGCCACTTCCACCTTCGCACTTACCGCATCCCTTTTTACCAGTTTTAACATTAGCGACTGTATTCTTGGCGAGTGCCAAGGCATTATCTAATGCTGTTTGATTTGGAGCTTCGCCTGATAATTTGGCGACCTGCCCGTCCATGTCCACTTTTGCCCAACTATGCTCGTTTTTCAGTGCATCTCTTACAGAGTCACTGACAGCAGAAGAATTCATTCCTCCACCACCGTGCAATAGGTGTCCGGCCAAAAGTGAAATGATTGCGAGGATTAACAATCCCCAAAACCACTTCCCCATAATTCCCTCCTCGGAAGTTTGCTAGCGAGTCGTCTTAACTCATCGCATCAATTGATGCAACGTGCATTAATTAAAAGACATGAACGAAAAATGAAATTGCAAATAGCAGTTCGGTTGAGCCGCTATTCGCCAATCGATTCCTCGATGTTTTCTCTAAAATCAACGTCTGCTTCGGACGCCATCCAGATCATGGTTGCCCAGGCCGCTACATTTTGCGCCATCTCCTCCGGAACAATCTTATCAAAGGTATCGTCATGGGTATGATGGAGGTCGAAATAATCAAATCCATTTTGCTGCAACCGAATGGCTGGAACACCCGCCCGGAATAAAGGTATTATGTCCGGCCCACCCGAAGTCTCGCCCTCTTCCATTTTGATCCCAAGGTGAGCGATCGCCTTTTGAATGTTTTCAAGTTCAGCGCGCGCCGGGCCCTTCACAGAGGTTCTCAAGGCATAGATTGGACCTGCGCCAAAATCCGACTCGCTCGCAAGCACATGATTTTGCAGGTTATCTTTGTGTCGGTTGGCATAAGCGAATGCTCCGACCAGTCCAACCTCTTCGGAACCAAAGGCAACAACGCGAATAGTGCGCTTGGGCTTTAAACCTGCCTCAAGTAAAATTTGCGCCGCGCCTAAAGTAATGCCGACACCGGCCGCATCATCAACGGCGCCTGTCCCTAGGTCCCAACTATCGAGATGCCCGCCAATCAAAATTATTTCCTCAGGTTTCTCTGACCCGACAATATCGCCGACGACATTACCGGACGTCAAAGTGCCCGTAGAACGAGGAGTCATGACGAGTTTTAAAGTGATCGTTTCACCGCGTTTGAGAATTCTTTCAAGCTGATCCGCGTCTGGCGCAGAGAGCGCCCCGATTGGAATTGGTTCTACATTATCGCGGTAGCGCATCTGTCCTGTGTGCGGAAAACGGTGGCTATCCGTTCCCACAGACCGAATCACAACGGCTAAAGCCCCGCGCTTTGAGGCTTCGGTTGCGCCGAGTTGACGTTTCCGATTCGCGGGGCCGTAGCCCGCACCATCATGGGCTTTTGTCATACGCCCCGAGACAAAAACGATCTTCCCCTCCAAGCCCCCCATCGGCGCCGCCTCGAGATCTTCAAATGTCGGGAAATATGCGATTTCAGCTTCAATGCCACTTTCAGGCGTTGGCGATGATCCCCCTAGAGCCGTTATCTCCAGCTTCTGTGGAAACGGGGATAGGATCTCAGCCGTTTCAACACCGCGCACCCAACCTGGAACATCAAATTCTTCAATGCGGACATTCGTAAGGCCAACTGATTTAAACTTTTCAACCGCCCAGTCTCTCGCCTTGGCTTCTTCGGGGCTGCCAGCCAGCCTTTGACCGATCTCTGTCGTTAAGGACTCGGTGATGTCATAACCGTAGCTGCCGGACAAAGCCATTTGTTGTAAGTTTTTGACATTGGCGGGCAAAGTGAGCGCCCCCCATTTGATGTCATCCGCAGACCAATCTGTGGCCTTGGCGACAATCGGCGATGTCTTTTCCGTCTGCGCCCCTTCTGTGCTTGTCTGAATATCTCCACAGGCAGACAAACTCAGTACGAGTGCAAAAACAAAAGTAAACTTGCGCATATATCTCTCTATTTATTGTGGGTCGGCCCTGTCTTCGCAAAAGCATTGCTTAAATTCAATCGCAAAATGACTTTCCATTGCGCGTGGATTGTGATTGAAAACGGCAAACCAAACTAGGAGGCGGGGAATATGAAAAAAGTAATATCCATTGCATTATCTGTCGCATTGGCCTCGGGACTGAGCGCTTGCGACACAAAAACAACCACCGAAACGCCAGAAGTAAAGCCGGAGATAGCATCTGCTGCCGACATTCGTCGCCGGATTGAAAAGTTGGCATCAGATGAGTTTGAAGGCCGGGCACCGGGTACGCCGGGCGGACAGAAAGCCAGCCAGTACATTGCTGACGAAATGAAAGCAGCGGGTTTGGAGCCTATGGGGGAAAACGGCACTTATTTTCAGGGGGTCGAACTCACATCTGTAACCCTGCAGCCCAGCTCCACCATGACTATTTCATCCGGCGGTGCTCCGATTATGGAAAGTGACATTCACAACGGCGCAACAAACTCCGTATTTTGGTCGAAGAAAACAGCCCCGTCTTTGAATGTAAAAGAAAGTGATCTCGTCTTTGTTGGCTATGGCGTTGTGGCCCCTGAATATGGCTGGAATGACTATGAAGGTCTGGACGTCAAAGGCAAAACTGTTGTTATGCTGGTCAATGATCCCGGTTTCGCGACCCAGGACCCGGAGCTTTTCCGTGGTAACGCCATGACTTATTATGGCCGCTGGACCTATAAGTTCGAGGAAGCGGG
>CALDSY010000232.1 GCA_937924355.1 uncultured Caulobacterales bacterium | reverse complement strand
CCACTGAATTTCGCTGGACAAATGGTTTTGGTGTCCCTATATAGCCCTCAATACATCGCCACAGCGTCAGGAACGCTAGAGGCGGTCCCGGAAGGGGCCGTTTTTTTTATGCCCTTAAAGGCGGGTTTTTATGGTCAATTTGACCGGGATTTGAATGAAGACAAAAACAGATATCGACTCACGTATTCTCGCGCTCGCTGAGCCTGTGGCCCAGGATTTGGGGCTGCGGATTGTGCGCGTGCGGGTCATGAGCGGCAAGCGGGCCAAGGTCCAGATTATGGCCGAGCGTCTGAGTGACGGCTTGATCGATGTCGACAATTGCGCCGATCTGTCTCGCGCCCTCTCCAGTTTGCTGGAAGTGGAAGACCCCATCAAAGACGCCTATGTGCTGGAAGTATCTTCGCCGGGCCTGGAACGCCCGCTGACGGATATAGAGGACTTTAAAACATATGCGGGGTATCTCGCGCGCTTGGAGCTTGACCGTTTCGTCGAGGGCCGCAAACGCTTTCGGGGCGTCATCGCCGGATATGAAGGCGAGAATATCGAAATAGATTTGGACGGTGAAGAGGACCGGGCCGAGATCCCTTTTATGTGGATCAGCGACGCCAAGCTCTTAATCACCGATGAACTTATTGCTGCAGGGCAGGCCGCAAAGCCTGCCGCCAAACCGGAATAAAAAGGGAGTAGGACTATGTCTACAGCCGGAATCAGTGCCAATCGTTTGGAACTTTTGCAAATCGCCAGTGCGGTGGCTCAGGAAAAATCGATCGACAAGGAAATCGTTCTGGGGGCTATCGAAGAAGCCATCCAAAAGGCCGCCCGCTTGCGTTATGGCAGCGAGCTGGATATTCGCGCCAAGCTTGACCCTGTGACGGGCCAGATGGATTTGCGCCGGGTCATTACCGTGGTGGAAGAGGTCGAGAACGAAGCGACGGAAATCGATCTGCCAACGGCCAAGATGGATCATAAAGACGCCGAAATCGGCTATGAAATCTCCACACCGCTGCCAGCGATTGAATTTGGCCGCGTCCAGAGCCAGATGGCCAAACAAGTCATCGTGCAAAAGGTCCGGGAAGCCGAGCGCGCCCGTCAATTTGCTGAATATAAAGACCGGGTCGGCGAAATTATCAACGGTATCGTCAAGCGGGTCGAATATGGTCACATCATTGTGGATCTAGGCCGCGCCGAAGGGGTTATCCGCCGCGAAGAAACGCTGCCGCGTGAGAACGTCAAAGGCGGCGACCGTATCCGTGCCTATATTCTGGAAGTCCGTGAAGAACCGCGGGGCAGCCAGATATTCCTATCGCGGGCCCATCCGCAATTTATGGCGCAGCTATTCTCGCAAGAAGTGCCGGAAGTTTACGAAGGTATTATCCAAATCGTATCCGTTGCGCGCGACCCCGGCAGCCGGGCCAAGATCGCCGTCTATTCAAATGATTCATCCATTGATCCGGTTGGTGCTTGTGTGGGTATGCGCGGTTCCCGCGTACAGGCCGTTGTCAACGAGCTTCAAGGTGAGCGGATCGACATTATCCCTTGGACGGATGATGCGGCGACTTTCATTGTCAATGCGCTGCAACCGGCTGAAGTGGCTAAGGTTGTCATCGACGAAGAAGATAACAGAATCGAAGTGGTCGTGCCCGATGAGCAATTATCTTTGGCCATTGGTCGCCGCGGTCAAAATGTCCGTCTGGCCTCTCAGCTGTCAGGCTGGTCGATCGATATCATGACCGAAGAGCAAGAGTCCGAGCGTCGTCAGAAAGAATTCCTGGAACGCTCAACATTGTTTATGGGCGCTCTGGATGTAGACGAAATGATTGCGCAGCTTCTGGTGGCCGAAGGCTTCCAAAGCCTCGAAGAGGTTGGCTATGTGGCTCTTGACGAAATCACCTCCATCGAAGGCTTCGACGAAGACACAGCGGTCGAATTGCAGACCCGCGCCCGTGAATATCTCGAGCGTCAGGCACAAGAGCAGGATGCCACGCGAAAAGCCGCCGGTGTTCAAGATGATGTACTCGAGGTGGAAGGCGTAACCCTCCCTATGGCTGTGGCCTTTGGTGAGAACGATGTTAAAACCGTTGAGGATGTGGCGGGTCTAATCCCGGATGATTTACGCGGTTATACAGAGACCAATAAGGCCGGCGAAAAAGTGCACGAAGCGGGCATTCTAGAAGGGTTTGGCCTGTCCAATCAGCAGGCCACGGATTTGATTATGCAGGCGCGTGTCAAAGCGGGCTGGATCGATGCTTCTGAGCTTGAGCCAGACGTCGAAGACGTGGAAGAAGAAGCGGCTGAAGTCTCAAACGAAGTCACCGCTGAAAGCCTGTTTGAGAGCTAAGCTTGAGCGAAGACGCCGCCATATCACCCCCTGAAACATTTCAGGATAATCGGGGTCACAAAGGCCCCGACCGTCGCTGCGTGGGCACAGGCGAGATCTGTCCGAAAACCCAGATGGTCCGGTTTGTGAAAGGGCCTGATAATCAGCTTGTCCCGGACATTGCCGGCAAACTACCGGGGCGCGGCGCATGGACTTTGGCCCGGCGAGATGCCTTGGAAGCGGCGATCAAAACAGGCGGGTTTAAACGAGGCCTGAAAACCAATGTGACCATCGGCGATGATTTGATGGATCAAACCGCGCAATTGCTGCGCCAAAAGGTTTTAGGCCTCATCCCTATGGCGCTGAAAGCCGGGCAGGCCTATTTGGGCTTTGATCAGGTCAAGTCGGCGGCGCGGTTAGAACCTCTTGCCTGGCGCATCGAAGCATCAAACGGGTCCGAAGGTGGCCGCGGGAAAATCCGGGTTTTGACCCGGGCGATCAGCGCCGAACTGGGTCAAAAGCCCACCCCTGTGATTGGTTGTTTTTCGTCCACAGAATTGGGTCAGGCCTTTGGCCGCAACGACCTGATACATGCTGCGATTAAATATGGTCCCATGCGGGCCAGCTTTGACCACGCGGCGCTCCGATTATCCGGATTTGAACCCCTGTTTCCGGAAAACTGGCCCGACAGCGCCCATGAGCGGGGCAAAAATTATGTCGGAAAACGGGGCGATAAAGGTTGAAAGTCAGAGGTTTGCCGTTAGAAGGGCCTCCACAAGTGAGAATGAATGAGCGATACAAACGATAAAAAACCTGCGGCCCGCAAGCCGCTGACTCTTAAAAAACCCGGCCTTGGCGGTTCGCGGTCTGGGTCGAGCGCTGGACGGATGAAATCCGTGGTCGTGGAAAAGAAGAAGAAAAAGCTTATCGGGGTTCCCGGAAAAGCGGATTCGCCTAGCCCGTCGACGCGGGTTGCACCCAAGCCTTCACCGGATGCCCCCATCGATCAGATCGCCCAAGAGGCCCGCAAACAGGGCTTGTCGAAATCCGAATATATCAAACGGCAAGAAGCATTGAAATCTGCCGCTGCGGAGCAATCCAAAAAGGATGCGCTGCGCAAAGCTGAAGAGGACGAGCGCAAACGCCGGATGGACGAAGAGCGCAAGGCGCTCGACGCCAAGAAAAAGGCTGAAGACGAGGCTGAACTGCGCCGTTTGGCTCAAGAAGAAGAAGAGCGCCAGCGCGAAGAGGCGGAAGCCGAGCGCCGGGCTCCAACGGTGGCGCAGAAGCTGCTGGCAGAAGATGAAGCCCCTGGCGACAAAAATGCGCTGGAGCAGGCCGGCGGCCGGATCAAGAAAAAGCGCGGCGGCGGTCCAAAAGCGAAAACAACAACCAAACCCAATGATCGTCGTCGTAAAGGCAAGCTGACGATTGTCAGTGCCTTGTCAGGCGATGAGGAACGGCAACGGTCTTTGGCCTCTGTGCGTCGGGCCCGGGAACGGGAAAAAGAACGTCAGCGCGGCCAAACCGGCGAAAAGCTCAAAGTCGCGCGGGAAGTCACCATTCCCGAATCCATCTCAGTCGGGGATCTGGCGAACCGTATGGCCGAGCGCACGTCGGATGTGATCAAATATTTGATGAAGCAAGGCACGATGGCCACTGTTAATGACGTGCTCGACGCGGATACAGCGCAGCTCATCGCCGAAGATTTTGGACATAATGTCAAACGGGTTGCAGAAGCCGATGTCGAAGACGATTTCATTGATATCGCGCCCGAGGATGATAGCAATCTCCAATCGCGCGCGCCTGTGATTGCCATTATGGGTCATGTTGATCATGGTAAAACATCCCTGCTGGACGCCTTACGCGCCACTGATGTCGCCGCCGGTGAGGCGGGGGGTATCACCCAGCATATCGGTGCTTATCAGCTTAAACTAAAATCCGGGCAGGCCATTACGGTTTTGGATACGCCAGGTCACGCCGCCTTCTCCGCTATGCGGACACGGGGCGCGGAAGCCGTGGATATTGTTGTGCTCGTGGTCGCCGCGGATGATGGGGTCAAGCCTCAAACCATCGAATCCATTTCACATGCCAAAGCCGCCGGCGCGCCGATTATCGTCGCGGTGAACAAGATGGACACTTATGAGGCGGATGCCCGTAAAGTGGAAACGGCGCTCTTGCAGCACGAAATTATTACAGAGTCCATGTCGGGTGAAACCCAGTCGGTTCATGTTTCGGCCCTCAAGAAAACCGGCCTGGACGATCTGGCAGAAGCCATTGGCCTTCAGGCTGAATTGATGGATTTGAAAGCTAATCCTGATCGCGAAGCCGACGGACTTGTGATTGAGTCCAAGGTCGAAAAGGGCCGCGGACCTGTGGCAACACTTTTGGTCAAGCGCGGAACGCTGAAGCGCGGCGATATCGTCGTTGCCGGGAGTTATTGGGGTAAGGTCAAGGCCATGATGGATGAGCGCAATGCTCAGCTAAAATCTGCCGGACCTTCGATCCCTGTGGCGGTTATGGGGTTTGACGGTGCACCAATGCCCGGTGAACCTTTCGCCGTTGTCGATAGTGAAGCCAAGGCGCGGGAAATTACGGAATACCGTGTGCGCAAAGCCAAGAGCGATGCGGCGTCCAAGCCAAATGCCATAGCCTCTATGGAACAGATGATGGCTAAGCTGCAAGGTAAGGAAGTCAGCGAAATGCCCGTCCTCGTCAAAGGCGATGTTCAAGGCTCTGTTGAGGCGATCCGCTCTTCGGTGGAAGGCGCTGGGAATGAAGAGGTTCAGGCGCGTGTCATCCACGGGGCTGTCGGCGCAATCAGTGAATCTGATGTTCTGCTGGCGAAATCTTCGTCTGCACCGATCCTGGCCTTTAACGTCCGTCCCAACCGTCAAGCCAAAGATCTGGCCGAACGCGAAGGCGTCGAAATCCGCTATTACTCGATCATTTATGATCTTCTGGATGATGTGAAAGGCGTACTGCAAGGCATGTTGGCGCCAGAACGCCGAGAGACCTTTATCGGTTACGCTGAAATTCTCGAAGTGTTCAATATCTCAAAGGTTGGCAAAGTGGCCGGTTGTCGGATTACAGAAGGGCGCGTCGAACGAGCCTGTGGTGTCCGCCTACTGCGCGAAAACGTTGTCATCCACGAAGGCATGCTGAAAACCCTGAAACGCTTCAAGGACGAAGTTGAGAAGGTTCAGGCCGGCATGGAATGCGGTATGGCGTTTGAGAATTACGAAGATATTCGCAAGAGCGATCAGATCGAGTGTTTCACCGTCGAGTATGTTGACCGCAAGCTAGACTAAGGCTTATTCGGCGGCCGTTTTTTGAGCGTCCGCGGATTCCAGATCCATCACAAACTGAATACCGTTGAAAAGCGCTTTTGCGCCGATCGGCTTGTTGAGAAACAGATTGGCGCCTGCCACCATACATTTGGCATTTGTATCCGGGTTGACGTCCGCGGTAACGGCGATGATGGGGACCTTGCTGAAGGGCTTGCCTGAGTTACGGATCATTTGTGTGGTTTTGATGCCGTCCATCCCGTCCATGCGCACATCCATAAGGATCAGATCATAAGTTTTGGCCTCAAGCGTTTCCATGGCTTTGTCGCCATCGAGAATAGCATCAATGGCACAGCCTTCTGGTCTTAGGAAAGTTTCGAGAACTTCTTGGCTGGAAATATCATCTTCGATGATCAGAACCCGTTTCCCCATAAGTATCCCGTTTGTCTCGACAACATCCGTGCTGTGAACATCCATGGCGGAGCGGACTTTGAGTTTAATCGTGACCTCAGTTCCTCGTCCTTCCACGGATTTAATATCCACCTCACCGTTGATCTTGCGAGACAAATCGCGAACGGCGACGATGTTTAGTTCTTCTGGGCCTTCCGGATGAGACTGGAGGTCATTATTGCGAAAGCGCTCCTTAAAGGATTGCCTGATGCCATGCCCTGTATCCGCAATGATAATATTTAAATCCCAATTGAACTTGCTGATCTCTTTCCCCGTAATGTGCATGTGAATGCGCCCTTTTTCGGTCAGGGCTTGGCTGTTGGACAGCAAACTATCGAGCACCCGGATCAAGATTTCAGGATCAACATACAAAGACGCTGGAATATGCTCGTCCAGATGGCAAGTGAACGTCACTTGCTCTGACCTAATGATAAAGGCCCATTTTTTGGCTAAAGTTGATACGAAAACCGGAAAATTAACAATCAAAGGCTTGAACTTGGGGGCGTGTTCGGGGTGTTTCAGCAGGCTCTCATTTTGGATAAGGCGACGGGCATTTTCGGCGGCGCCCAATATCTTGCGGCCGTTTTGGCGTATGTCCGGAGAGCGGGACGTCTTGGACAGATTATCCGAGATCCGCGAAATTTCAGCCAGTTCGGTTAGAATCTGGATTTGAACGGCGTTCGATCGGTTGCTATCCTCATCAAGATCAAGGTCATCGATCTGGGCTGTGCTGTTCGTCTGGCTGGATGCCAGAGGGCTATCTTCGACCAAGGCGCTTGTGCCCAAAACCCGGCTTTTACGCCGTCTAGCGATGAGCAAAAGAGCCAGAACAACAAACATGGAGGCCGCCGCAACGACCACTGATAGCCGTATCGGTATGGATAACATTTCCAATCCCAATCGTAATTCCCCAATTTCTCTCATTCGGCATGAAAAACCGAATCACCTCGCGAGCGTGTTATTAAAGTGTTAAGAAATTATGGATTCCGCGGGCCCACACGGTTCTACAACGCCTAGGCGACTGAACTTTTAAAAAAAGAATGAGAATTTGGGCTTGGTTGCACTCGTGTGAGTGGTATAAACCCCCAACAAAATTAGGGGTTCATACATGGCGGAAAGTCGTCTGGACAGACTCGCGAAAGCGGCAGAAATATATGGCGAGCGCAGCTTTGATAACTACGCGCAAATCCGTTCCGTTGCGGAGCAAATCAGAGAGTCCTTCTGTGACTATCTGTCGGAAGACCACCAATGTGTTTTTCTAGTCCCGCCGCAAGGCCCATTTATGGCCCAGAATTACAGGTCGATGGCCTATTCAGTGGCTGGAAAAGGCTTTTTGCCCCTTGAACCCATCAGTTTCGGTCTCGCCGTCAATATTTCAGGTGAGGGCGACTATATGCGTCTGGTGCTTACCTGCCGCAAAGAGGGCGACCGTATGTATATCATGATGGAAGACGCTCTGACGTTTGAAGTCGAACTGCCTATGGATAAAGATGCGGTGAAAAAGATCAATGAAGCCCTTTATCAACATCTGGACGGCTGGTTTAATAACCGTGTGAAACAATATGATGACGGCCAATATGGATCCGGTGATATCGGATTTGATATTCAACGCATTGACGATTAATTTTTACAAACAAATTTAGACTGAGGATATAATGGCTGGAGCTGCTGCGGATACTGCACATCACGTTGTTAACATGCTGCCTTTCAAGATCGCCTTGATTGGTGCCCTAGGCATTGGGGCCCAATGGTTGGCCTGGAAATTACAGCGGCCGGCTATTGTTTTGATGGCCATTGCAGGCCTGATATTTGGCCCGTTATTGGGATCTATTCTTGGTTTGAATTTATGGGAACCGCTTAAAAACGGTCTTCAGATGTTCCACTTGGATCCCGTGCACGATTTTGGAGACGTTTACCGGCCCATGATTGGCCTGGCTGTGGCGATTATCCTGTTTGAAGGGGGCATGACCCTTAGATTTAAGGATTTGGGGGACTCTGCCCATGCGGTTGGCAGGATGGTTTTGTTGGCCGGCCCGATTGCCTGGTTCCTTGGAACGCTTGCGGCTCATTATATTGTCAAATTACCCTGGGATATCGCGGCCATGGTTGGCGGTTTGTTCGTTGTGACTGGCCCGACAGTGATTATGCCTTTGCTGCGGCAAGCTCATCTTAAAAAACGACCCGCCAATATTCTAAAATGGGAAGGTATCGTCAACGATCCGGTAGGGGCTTTGTTTGCCGTTGGCGGATATGAGTTTATCCGCTTTACTCAAGAAGGGGCCAATATGGGCTTTGCCTTCGCCCAATTGATTTTCATTGCTGTTATGGGCGGTGTTGTCGGGGTGATCTCCGGCTGGGGTCTGGCACAGGCTTTTAAACGCGGTCTTATTCCTGAATACCTCAAAGCTCCGGTCGTCTTGGCCTGGGTGTTGGCTATTTACGTTCTGGCCAATTTATTGGCGCCGGAAACCGGCCTCTTGGCGGTGACGGCTTTGGGTATGACCATGGCCAATACCAAATTCGCCTCCATGGTGGAAATGCGCCGGTTTAAAGAAACCATTGCGATCATGTTGGTGTCAGGTGTCTTCGTAATCCTGACGGCCACTTTGACTCCGGATGTCCTCAAAGAATTCTTCTCTTTCAAAATCCTCGGATTTGTTCTGGCCATGATGTTATTCGTCCGCCCGATTGCGGTTTTGATCTCAACCTTCTGGTCCGGTATTTCGATCAAGGAAGCTTTGCTGATCTCCTTCATCGCGCCGCGCGGGATTGTTGCTGTGGCGGTTGCCGGCCTGTTTGCTGCGGAGCTTCAAGCTATTGGCCGTCCTGAGGGCGAGATCTTCGTTACGCTGGCCTTTGCGCTTGTTTTTGCGACCGTTTTGTTTGCGGGCTTTATGATCGGCCCTATCTCCAAAGCTTTGGGCTTGTCGTCCGATCACGGCGACGGTGTTCTGATTGTCGGCGCCAATCCATGGTCATTAGGTCTTGGCAAAGCTCTGACCGATATGGGTGTGGGTGTTTTAATTGCCGATACCAATTGGCGGCGTCTTCGCGGCGCGCGTCTCGAAGGGCTGCCGACATTTTACGGTGAAGTTCTATCGGAGAATGCCGATTACCGATTAGACCATTCGGCCTTTAACCACATTGTGGCCGCTACGCCCAATGATGCCTATAATGCGCTCGTATGTGTTGAGTTTGCGCCCGAGCTGGGCCGTCATCGTGTTTTCCAGGTTTCCTCCCAAGACAAAGACGATGAGAAAGACGGCGATACGATTGCCTTCACATCGCGGGGTCGGACGCTGTCATCTCGTGGGCGCAGCTTTGACGCCTTTACCCGGGACTGGTGGAGCGGATGGCGTTTTAAGGCGACGAATGTTTCCGACGAATATCCTATGACGACCCTACTCGAAGATCGCGGCGAGGATGTGGATGTCATGTTGGTCAAACGTGATGGTGGGATCGATTTCGTTCAGCCTGGACAAGTGGGTAAAATCACCACCGGCACTGTCCTGACCTATGGACCGGTCAAGAACCGCGCCGAAGGAAAATAATCAAGGAATAGGTCCGCCTTTACGCGGACTTAATCTATTTCCATCATCAGCAGGGTTAACTCAACTTTAACCCTGCTATAATGACACAGTCAGCACCGCAAAATTCCAATACGCGCAAAGCCGTCCGCTACATGACGGGAACGGCTCTCATGGGCGGGTATCTCTGCGCGATGGCGGCTATGTCGGCTTTGGCCTGGGCGGCAAAAGATCTCCCATCCGTTGAGACGTTCTGGCAGACCTCCAGACCGCCCAGTATTGAAGTTCAAGATCGCCATCGCCAGACACTCTTGATTAAAGGCGCGGTGGATGCGGCGCCGGTCCGCGTCGCCGATCTCCCTGTTTATGTGCCGCAAGCGATCTTAGCGACCGAAGACAAACGCTATCGCCATCACGCCGGGATTGATCCGATCGCGCTCACCCGGGCGCTTTATCGCAATTTACGCGCAGGCGGTGTGCGCGAAGGGGGCTCGACCCTGGCTCAACAACTGGCGAAAAACGTCTTTTTGACCCAGGAGCGTACCTATCGCCGAAAGCTGCAGGAAATGATGCTGGCGCTCTGGATCGAGCGGTCTTTTTCCAAAGACGAAATCCTCGAAAAATACATGAACCGTGTCTATTTCGGCGGCGGGAATTGGGGCCTTGAAGCGGCCAGCCAGCATTACTTCGGGAAGTCGGCCAAGGATATGGAAATGGCTGAGGCGGCGCTCCTGACGGCATTGCTAAAGGCGCCCAACCGTTACAACCCGGTTCAAAGCCGCCGCGCTGCAGAAACCCGCACAGAAACCGTCTTAAACCTGATGCGGGATCAGGGCATCATCACCGAAGCCCAGTGGTATATGGCCACGGAACAACCGATCAATGTTAAGGCCCCCGAGGACCGGGATAGCGCCCATTACTTTGCCGATTGGATCTGGCCCGAGGTTGAGGCACGGATCGGCACACCAGCCGCCGATCTCGTAATCCGGACGACGCTGGATAAATCCATTCAGGACAAGGCGGTTGCGGCCGCCGCCCAACATTTGGACCCCAAGCGCAATGCAAACGAAGTCGCGATTATCACCATTGCCGGGGATGGCGGCGTCCGCGCCTTGGTGGGCGGCACGAGTTATTCCGGCAGCGAGTTTAACCGGGCCGTTCAGGCCGAGCGCCAGCCTGGGTCCGCCTTTAAACCCTTTGTCTATTTAGCCGCTTTTGAAAAAGGGTTGACCCCTTGGGATATGCGTGAAGACAAACCGGTGACGATCGGGGACTGGGAACCTAAAAACTTCACCGAAAAATTCCGCGGGCCGGTCACGGTCGAAGCGGCGCTGGCCTTGTCTATCAATACTGTTGCGGTAACTCTCTCAGAGGAAATCGGCCGAGATCGAGTCATTGAAACCGCCGCTGCCCATGGCCTGAGGGATCTTCAACGCTTGCGAAGCCTGCCGCTCGGCGCGCAAACCACAACACCGTTTAAACTGACCGCCGCTTATCTGCCCTTTGCCAATCACGGCGACCGGGTGACGCCCTACGGCATTATGTCCATCTCAACCGCTAAGGGCTCGCCGCTTTATTTGCACGCGAAAACCCCCCGCGAAAAAATCGTCAGTTTTCAAAACTTGCGGCACATCAATCGTGTGCTCAAAACCACAGTTGAGCGGGGCACAGGCCGCGCTGCCCAGATTGCCGGACGAGACGTAGCGGGCAAAACCGGCACCACGAATGACTACCGGGATGCCTGGTTTATCGGCTATGTGCCCGATATGGTGACAGGTGTCTGGGTCGGAGCCGATGACAATACGCCCATGACCCGCGTTACGGGCGGGTCTATACCGGCCCGGATTTGGAAAAGCCTGATGGTGGATGTGGTCAAGGATATGAAACCGGCGCGCTTGCCGGTGTCCGAGGCGCCTTTACGGGCGCGAAGTCAAGATAATATGAGTGTCCTGCTGGACTCGATCAATCTGGATTGATCCGTTACTGGGTCGGGATAATGCGGGCTGAGTTGGTGTCAAATAGGACAGCGACCTCGCGCTCCGCAATCAGGCATTGCCCGCCGCGCATTTCATACCGGTCCATATAGTCAGCCACAATAACCCGGTTTATATCGTGGCTGCCATTGCGGGCGCTGGTGTAGACCACGACCCGGCTTTTGCCAGTCAGATTGTTTCGGATCGTTATGTCATCCATGACATGATTGAAGATGACATCTTGATTGGCGGCTAAATGCCTAGCCACCAGCGCGTCCCGTCCGGTGATGGTATTGGGGCCCAGCGTAAAGCGGCCATCCTCGGTAAAGAGCGCGCCATATTCCGCGGACTTATTTGGGTCGTCCCGGTAGGCGGCGTAATTTTCCACGGCCGCCTGACAGAGCTCAGACTGGCTGGGGGCGGCGGATTGAGAACAGGCCCCGATGATCGGGACCATTGATAGGCAAAGTAAATATAAAGCGCGCATGCGCTGGACTATATATCTTTTGCCTTACATGTAAATTCGGCAATACCACGGTTCAGGGCCGTCGTGTTTTCACCAATGGCGCTGTCCTGGGTAGCGGGTTCCGTAATTTCAGTGTTGCGCGGATCGCTCTCCATCATACCGTAATTATAGCCTTCGCCCAGCATACGGACATGGGTGGCGACATCTTCGCCGCAATGGACGATGCGCTTTTCGTAATAGGGACCAAAGCGAAAATCATGGCGCGTAATCACAACCCGGCCCTCTTTGGGTCCGGCTTTTATATGAGCGGCGTAAACCTTCATGTCTTTCAGGTCTTTGATTTTGATCCGCTTGAGATCCACATCATAGGGCGTGTTTTGAGCCGGACGGTTTAACGATCCGAATTCATAAGTGGACCAGGTCACCCGGTTTTTTGACAGAAAATCACTGTTCACCCATCGCGTCGGTTTGCCTTTGGATGAAATCCGGATCCAGTTATCGGCTGTTTCCATGACTTTGACCTTTTGGCCCAGTCGGAGCATACCGACCACGTCTCCGGCATAGGGATTATCCCGGACCCGCAGTTTCTCCGCATCGACCCACATGGGGATGGCTTCGACTACCCGAACCACGCGTTTCTTGCGCGTTTCCGTTGGCTTTAAGGTCTCGATGTCCGTGTTTTCTTGGGCAAGGGCCGGGGTGGCCAACAAGCTAAGCCCAGCCGTCAGCGTAACGAATATAGATTGAGTTTTCAGCATGAACGCCTCCTTTCGGCAGTTTGTGCTGGGTACTATTCGTAAACCATAAGGGTTAAATCATTGGTTACTATAAGGCGCGGGCGTGTTAAACTTTGCTAACCAGAGTTAATTTGAGGCGTTATGCAAGATTTTCAAAAACTAAGTCGAGACGACCAAGACGGTGTCACGGTTTTAACCCTGAATGATCCCGCCACGATCAATGCTTTGTCCGAAGATATGCTGAGGGCGTTATCGGATCGGCTGGATCAGATCGCCGATGATCGCAGCGTCAAAGCTGTTATTATCCGCAGTAGCGGCAAGCATTTTTGCGCCGGGCATAATCTCAAGGAAATGACGGCGCGCCGCGCAGATAAAGACGGCGGATTGGGTTATTATCAAGCGCTGTTTGCCCAGTGCTCGGACATGATGATGCGGGTGGTTCGCCTGCCGCAGCCGGTTATCGCCGAAGTGCGCGGCGTGGCCACAGCGGCCGGGTGTCAGCTCGTGGCGTCCTGTGATTTGGCGGTTGCCGCTGAGGAGTCGAAATTTGCCACATCCGGCGTGAATATCGGCCTGTTTTGTTCCACGCCCATGGTCGCCCTGTCGCGCAATGTGCCGCGCAAATTGGCTATGGAGATGTTGCTATTGGGGGAGTTTCTACCGGCGTCCCGTGTGGCCGAAATGGGCCTGATCAACCGGGTCGTGCCCGATGATACCCTCGAAGAAACGGCTATGACTATGGCGCGCACCATCGCAGATAAATCGCCCGCTGCCATCAAGATCGGCAAGC
>CALDSY010000231.1 GCA_937924355.1 uncultured Caulobacterales bacterium | reverse complement strand
ATTCCAACTAACAATTTGCTGCGGTGTGACAGAAAAATAATTCTCGATTTCTTGACTATCCACCACTTCCCTCATCAATTCTTCTTCTTACATGTTCCTTGAACTCCCTTTGCGGTCATTCTAACCACCGTTTCAGCATGTAAATGCCAAAGGTTTTGGCCAGCAGCTCTGTCATGTCATTTGGCGGCGTAACATGAACCCAGCGATCAGATAACAAAGGCCGGCGGCCGCCAGGGCATAGACGCCGATAAATGGTCCGGCGGCGGCAAAAACCATGGCGGCGTCAACAAGGAGCCAAACCCCAAAGGCCATAAGTATGGCGGCACATGCCCGTGATTTGTAAAAGGAAAGTCCAAAGGCCAGAAACGCGATGAAGACGAGATGGACGGATATGAGCATCCAGACTTGTGGAATGGCGGCGGAAAAAAATTGACTGTCAGATGCGGCGGCGATTTCTTTGACGGGTGCGGCGCCGGTCATATGCATATAGGCGGTGAACAAGGCGATCAAACTGCCAATAGCGGCTAAGGCTCTAATCATGTCTCTCTCCTTGCCATCAAATTAGCTACAAAAAAGAGCGGGTCAAGTTTTACCCCATTCCCTCAAACCATTCCTTACGCCTGCTCATCCCGACGAAAGTCGGGAATTCAACCTACTTACAAAACCCGTCGCCCTCATCTTCGGGCAGGGCTTCGATATAATTGATCACGGTTTCCTTGATGGGGCCTTCGAGAAAGCCGCGCGTGGAAAACTGTGAAACCGGCATGACATGGTCCGCATCTTTGACAATGTCGACCGTCGCAATGCCCCGGCCTTCCAATGCTTCGCCCAGCGCAACGGCGTTTTTATAATTGACCGAGGTGTCCTTATCGCCATTAATCAGCAGCATGGGCGGCAAGGGCTGATCCAGATGCTTCAGGAAAGAGTCGTCCCCCTGCAGGCGCTCCGGGAAGATGGAAATGGTTGGCTCGCTCTCGGCGGGCAGGGCGCCGGTCGGCGCGGCCAGGCTCACCACACCGCGCACGGTGTAACAGGCATAGACGCCTTCTGTTTCAAGATACTCAGGTTTAAACACCATGCCCAGCGCATTATACGCCCCGGCCGAGTGCCCGATCAGGACCAGATAACGGGTTGGATAACGCTTGTGGATGGCCGCAATGGCCCGGGCGTTATCGACCAGAAAATCCGGGTTCTTGACTTCGGGATAGAGCCGGTAATTGGGCATGGCCACATCATAGCCCTGCGAGGTTAGCCCTTCGGCGAAGAACTTATACATGTCCTTGTCACCCCGATTCCAGCCACCTCCGTGAATAAACACTATCAGAGGATCGGCATCGTCGCTGTCTTTGGACATATAAAAATCGACCCGGTCGCGGGGATTGGGTCCAAAGGCGAAATTTTTCTCCAGCGTGTAAGAGCTCGACGGCGTGATGAAGTTCAGAATAGTGGTCCCGCCTTTTTCTGTCTTAGAGAAAAAGTAAAGCCCAATAGCTGCCAGCAAGAGGACAAGAGATAAAAACAATAAAAACCGCTTCATGGGCCAGCTCCGAAGAATAACTGGAGTTCTCTAGCGGGCTAAGCTTGAAAATTAAAGGGTTTTTAAAGAGGCGGTCTAATTCTTCAGCTCAAACTCTATCGGGCCGCTCTGCTGACTGTCGATGGACCGCTCCAGTTCATTGTTGAACGCGTCAGCGTTCACCCGAAGGGCAAACAGGCCCAGAGACATCAAAGTCAAGCCCATGACAATGGGCGCATTAATGGACATGGCGTCGGGCCGGTTAATCATGCCGTAAGCAATGGCAACGCCGCCGCCGCCCAATAATAATCCTGAACTTAATATACGCATTGTTTCGCCCTCAACGCGTAAATTATATTGGGCCTGCGTAAAAGTTTTGCCAATAATCGCAGTTAATAAATCGGCTCCAAAAAAAGGCGCCCCCAAAAAAAAGCGCTCCTGCGAGAGCGCTTCCAAAATTCTAAACGGTGCGTCCTAACTAGAGGAATTTTTTGGCAATGGCGCCCAATCCGCCGACGGAGTCCAGCAGTGAGCCGCCATTGCTGGATTTATCGACCATTTGCGGGATCGCGTCTTTGAGACTTTCCAGGAGTGTGTTTTCGTCTGTCCCCAATTCAGCGGCCGCCTGCGAGACTTTCTCGCTGTCCAGAACCTCTTTGAGTTGGTCCGTAGAAATTTCCTCGTTCTCGCCATCGCCCAGCCAGGATTCTGCGACATCGCCCAGTCCCTTTTCCTTAAGGCCGGCAACAAGGCCGCCCAGATCAGCTTTGTCTCCACTGCCCAGAAGATTGTTCAAAGCGCCGCCGAGCGCTGCATTGTTTCCACCGAGTTTTTGCGCGAGAAGACCTGTGGCGAGTTTCATGATATCCATAATAAATGTCCGTATTGGGTTAAGATGCATCTTGAAGGACTCAAGACAGCTTTCCCCTACACAACCGAAACTGAATACAGGCTTAAAAAAAATCCCGCCGGAGCGGGATTGGTTTTAACAACAGCTGTTATCGCGCTGCGTTGGGTCCGTTGTGACCTTTGGCTTGCCTTGTTTGGTTTCCTGTGGATCGCGGATGCGAACGCCGCAATCCGAGGCCGGCCATTCAATGCGCTCGGTCACCGGGACAGCAGGCTCAATGGCGATAAACTGATCAGCGTAAGGTTCTTTTTGCAACAGCTTGAA
>CALDSY010000230.1 GCA_937924355.1 uncultured Caulobacterales bacterium | reverse complement strand
GATAAATGGTGCCCGGAGGTGGATTTGAACCACCGACACACGGATTTTCAGTCCGTTGCTCTACCAACTGAGCTATCCGGGCCCAATAGATGCGCGAAGCATCTGTCAGAGCGGCGCGTTATAGGGAAAACCAAACCCGCTGTAAACGACTAATTCCAAAGAAAATCCAAAGAAAATCCATGTTCTATTTGTCTTTAAATGTCGCACAAGGAAACTCGAAAATTGTTTTGCAATTAAGAACCGTTCGCATTAATGCGGGCCATGACTTTACGAGACTTACAACGCAACCAGTCGGCTTTTGTGACGGCGTTCTCTGAAAATGACAGTGAGCTGGAAACCCGGCTTCGTGAAATAGGATTTGCGGAAGGCGATCGGGTCGAGCTGATGCATGTGGGAACATTTGGACGCAATCCCATAACGGTTAAGCTAAATGGAACCCTTATAGCCATGAGAAAACGCGAAGCATCGGCTGTCATTATTGAATTGGCGCCCGCAACATGACGGTTCGGCTCGCTTTACTCGGTGCGCCTAATTGCGGCAAGACCTCTTTGTTTAATGCCCTAACGGGTGGGCGGGCCAAAGTGGCCAACTATCCGGGGGTAACAGTGGAATACCGCAAAGGCCTGTTCAAAACCCCAAAAGGGCACTCGGTCGAACTCCTGGATTTGCCCGGGGTTTACGGCGACTGCGGTCATTCCATGGATGAACGTGTTGCGATCAGTGCTATTCGCGGCGAGATTGAGGGCGAAGCCAAACCAGATGGAATTCTCTTCGTGATGGACGCCACTGCCATTCACACCCATTTACACAATATTCTGCAAGCTAAAAACTACGGCCTCCCAATAACGCTTGTGCTGAACATGATGGATATGGCCGCGCGGGACGGCATAGAAATTGACGTTGGCAGATTGGAAAAAGAGCTCGGCGTGTCGGTCATCTCTTGTGTCGCTGTTCGGGCATCAGGGCGGGCGCACCTGCTGGAATATCTGGATGAATGGACCAAGAAGGTCGAAGCGGGTTCGGCCGCTGTTCCGAGCAGTGAACCCGAAACTTTGAAATTGTTGCAAAAACGCGCGCGGGCCGTCTCTGGCCAGGCCGTCACTCACGACAAAACCGTAGAGAGCCGAAGTGACGCGATTGACCGCATCGTCCTGCATCCGATTTTTGGCCCCTTAATTCTGGCGCTGATTTTATTTTTGATGTTTCAGGCCGTTTATACGTGGGCCCAACCCTTTATGGAGGGGATCAAGTTTGTGATTGCCTCTGCCAAAGCCTGGGTCGAAGCGAATATGGCGCAGAGCTGGTTCCGATCGCTTCTCGCTGATGGTGTCATAGAGGGCGTCGGCGCCGTTATAGTCTTCATTCCGCAGATCATTATCCTGTTCATGTTTATCCTGGCGCTCGAAGCCTCAGGCTATATGGCCCGCGCCGCCTTCTTGGTTGATACACTCATGGCAAAGATCGGGCTCAATGGACGGGCCTTCATTCCGCTTCTGTCTAGCTTTGCCTGTGCGATCCCCGGGATTATGGCGGCCCGAAGTATTGAAGGGGAGCGAGACAGATTGACGACCATTCTAATCGCGCCGCTGATGACCTGTTCCGCGCGTTGGCCAGTCTATTTTCTCATTATTGCGGCCTTTATTCCGGCCACCAAGGTCGCCGGGTTTAACTTGCAAGGGCTGGTGGCATTTTGTCTGGTCTTGGCAGGCGTTGTATTTGCATTGATTGCCGCGTTCGTCTTGAAACGCACGGTGACCAAAGGCGGGAATTCAACGCTGTTACTCGAACTCCCTAGCTACAAAATGCCTGTATTCAAGGACTACCTTCGGGGTCTGTGGGAAAGGGTCATGATTTTTATCAACCGGGCAGGACGGATTATCCTGCCGGCGTCTATACTGGTGTGGTTTTTGACGCGCTATCCCAGCCGGGAAAACGGACTTGATAGCACCTATGCCGGGGCCGTTGGAAATTTCCTTGAGCCTATTTTTGCGCCCATTGGATTTACGGTGGAGATGATTATCTCGCTTATACCCGCTATGGCCGCCCGCGAAGTAGCGGTAAGTTCACTGGGAACAATCTATGCCCAAGATGAATCCGTCAAAGATGAAGTCCTTGGCAGCATGCTGGCCGCCGATTGGAGCTTAGCCACGGGGCTGGCGTTTCTGGCTTGGTTTGTTTTCGCGCCGCAATGTCTCTCGACACTGGCGGTAATGCGCAAAGAGACTCATGGCTGGAAATGGCCTATTTTTGCTTTTACCTACCTATTTATCCTCGCTTATATCGCCGCAGGCTTAACCTATCACATTGCCAAGGCGGCAGGGCTCTAATACGAATCTTGTAAAACGAATCAGCAAGGTGAATATTATGGCGGGGCTATCCAAGTCGGAGCGCGAGCATAAATTAATGTCGGGCGCGATCATTGCGCTATCCATGGACGCTGTACAACAAGCGAATTCCGGGCACCCCGGCATGCCCATGGGGATGGCCGATGTGGCCACCGTCCTATTCAACAAGTTTTTGAAGTTTGATAACAAGGATCCGAACTGGCCCGATCGAGACCGGTTTATCCTCTCGGCGGGGCATGGATCCATGCTGATTTATTCGCTGTTGCACTTAACCGGCTACAAAGACATGACCATGGATCAGATCCGGAACTTCCGGCAACTGGGATCCAATACGGCGGGTCATCCGGAATACGGCCATACACCAGGCGTCGAAACAACGACGGGTCCACTCGGACAAGGCATCGCAAATGCGGTCGGGTTTGCCCTGGCCGAACGCCACATGAATGCTCGCTACGGCGATGAACTCGTTGATCATTATACTTATGTGATTGCCGGGGACGGCTGCCTGATGGAAGGCATTTGCCAGGAGGCAATTAGTCTGGCGGGCCACCTTAAACTCAACAAACTCATTGTGTTCTGGGACGATAATGAGATTACCATTGATGGGTCGGTTGATATCTCGGATAGCACGGATCAGGTCGCACGTTTTAAAGCTTCGGGCTGGAATGTGATTTCCGTCGATGGTCACAATGACAAGAAGATCGCCGCTGCGATCCGGAAAGCTCAAAAATCTGATAAGCCCACAATGATTGCTTGCAAAACTGTCATTGCCAATCACGCACCGACCAAGGCCGGTACATCCAAAGCTCACGGCGCACCTCTCGGAGCAGAAGAAATAGACGGCGTTCGAAAAGCCATCGGCTGGAAACATGGCCCATTTGAAGTTCCTCAGGACGTTTATAAGCTCTGGGCACGCGGCGGCCGGCGGGGACGTAGCGAACGGAATAAATGGCGGGACCGTCTAAAAGATCACGCCAAGGCTGAAGACTTCAATCGCGCCGTCAAAGGCGAACTCAACGCGGGTTGGGCGGAAGCCATGCAATCCTACAAAGACGGGCTGGCCAAAGATATGCCGAGCCTTGCAACCCGCGCGTCCTCGGGCAATGCTTTGAAAATACTGACAGAACATTTGACCGATATGATTTCAGGCTCTGCCGACCTGCAAGGCTCCAATAAAACCAAGACGCCTTCGACACCGGATATACAGGCCGGGAACTATGGTGGCCGTTATCTCAATTACGGTATCCGCGAACACGCTATGGCCGCGGCTATGAATGGCATGGCCTTACACGGCGGGATTATTCCGTATTCCGGAACATTCCTTGTTTTTGCGGACTACTGCCGCCCATCTATTCGGTTATCGGCCTTAATGAACCAACGGGTGATATACGTAATGACCCACGACTCGATCGGCGTGGGTGAAGATGGGCCGACGCACCAACCCGTTGAGCATGTGGCATCGCTGCGCGCTATTCCCAATTTGCATGTTTACCGGCCCGCTGATGCTATCGAAGTTGCAGAATGCTGGGAACTGGCCCTAAAGCGCAAAGACGGTCCATCATTGATCGCATTGACCCGGCAAGGGGTTCCGGCTCTTCGTGACGATGCGTCAAAAAATTGGTCTGAGCGCGGCGGCTATGTTTTATCAGCGGGCGAAGGCAAAGATGACATTGTCTTGCTGGCGACAGGTTCCGAAACCCACAAAGCCATTGAGGCGCAAAAGGCACTTTATAAGCACGATATTTCGGCGCGGGTCGTTTCTATCCCTTGTATGGAATTATTTTTGGAACAAGGTGAGGCGTATGTGCGATCGGTCCTCGGGAAAGATCTTCCAAAAATCGCCATGGAAGCAGGTATTCGTCAAGGCTGGGATGGCCTGATCGGACGCGAGGGCGGCTTTGTCGGCATGAACAGTTTTGGAGCGTCTGCGCCGGGGGCTGCTTTGTTTGAGCATTTTGGGATCACCACGGAAGCTTTGGTCAACATGGCCAAAGCGATGCTGGGCAAATAAACTGCCGAATAAATCAATAGCTAGAATAATTGCAGTCTGTCGAGACTCAGTTATATAGAGGCGGATGGATAGATCTAAAAATCCATCGATAGTGCAACGTCAATGGCCGTGGCTGCTTGGCTATAAGGGATCATTTTTCACAGATGATTTCGTTGCGGCGATAATCGTTACCGTTTTACTGGTTCCGCAATGTTTGGCTTATGCAATGCTAGCGGACTTGCCGCCCGTGGTCGGAATATATGCGTCTATCTTTCCATTAATCGCCTATGCCTTATTTGGATCGTCCCGATATATATCTGTCGGACCCACAGCCGTCATTTCATTGATGACAGCGGCCGCGATTGCGGCAATCCCCGCAGAAAGCCGCTTGGTCGGCGCGGCATTTCTAGCATTAATGTCAGGTCTGATGTTGACTGTGTTTGGGCTCCTTAAAGGCGGGTTTATAATGAATTTCGTTTCACGGTCTGTGGTCGGCGCTTATATTACGGGCGCGGCTCTGTTGATCATGATTAGCCAGCTCAAACATATCTTCGGCATTGATTCCAGCGGAACAACCGCCTTTGCCATGGTCAAAAGCCTGTTGCCGGGATTGTCCAGTATCAATATCGCCGCGCTCATAATGGGATGCGTTTGCATAACCTTGTTTTGGTTGGCTAGAAGTTTCCTGGCCTACGCTCTCGTCAGATCGGGCATGAGATCCCGCCGGGCAAAACTAACCGCAAGGATGGTACCCATACTTATAATAGCCGCCAGTATTCTAATTTCTTACCATGGTAAGTTACCCGAGAGATATGACCTTAATATTGTGGGGGATATTCCCAAGGGGCTCCCAAACATTAGTTTCCCGGCATTGTCTGATGGTTCTTGGGGCGCGTATTGGGCGATGATTCAACTTATGTGGCTGCCGGCTTTGGTTCTCGCCATCGTTGCCTTTGTTGACTCTATGTCTACCGCGCAAACATTGGCGTCCAAATCGAGAAGCCGTGTGAATGCTGACAAAGAAATGATCGCAATGGGCGCATCCAATATTGTAGCAGGTCTATCCGCAGGTTATCCGGTCAATGGCAGCATGTCGCGATCGGTTGTTAGCTTTTCGGCGGGCGCACGATCACCTATATCGGGTGTTTTGGTTGCCATTTTGATGGCTATATCGGCTTTGTTTCTGACGCCGGTTTTGAAGTATTTGCCATTGGCGACATTGGCTGCGCTGATTATCGCGGCCTGTTTCTCTCTTTTTGACTTTAGAGGCATTTGGCAAACATTCAGGTATAGCCGCAGCGATGGTCTGACCGCTATGGCAACCTTTTTAGGGGTTTTGATTTTCGGCGTTCAATGGGGCGTTTTGATCGGCGTTATTATGGCAATGACCTTACATATTCGGACAACCTTAAGGCCCAATATGGCTCTGGTTGGCCGGTTTCCTGGTACGGATCACTACCGAGATGCCAGCCGGTTTAACGTTGAAACATTTGACGAAGTGAAAACTCTAAGGATTGATGAGAGCCTTTATTATGCCAATGCCCGTTATCTTGAAGACAAGATCGCGCGGGTCGTCCAAGAAAATCCGAAAATGACAGATCTAATTTTGATGTGTCCGGCCGTAAACAGGATTGATGCCAGTGCAATATCATCCCTGATCACTATTAATCAGCGTTTGAACAATGCTGACGTCACGCTGCACTTTTCCGAACTACACACCTATTTAAAAGAACAGTTATCCAAATCCGAATTGATCTCGAATCTGTCAGGGCAGATATTCTTCTCGCAACGAGATGCCATAGAAGCTCTTGAACCAGAACCGGACTGGTCTCAGTTTTCGGACCATATTGATATTCATTAAACCTTTGCAAATCCGTATTTTCTGTTATGGGTCATCTTGAGAACCCGTGAGTAAATTGGGCTGTTTAGGCAGTTCACGGATTGATAGAGAATAACAATGCCGGATGATGCACTCCCCGGCGCAGGATTTTCAGACACGAACCCGTCTGGGCCTGTGCGTAGGGGACCGAGAAAAAGACGCCGTCGAAACCGTACGAAAACCTATGCGGCGCTTGACTTGGGTACGAATAATTGTCGGCTGCTTATCGCGCGTCCCCAAGACGATGGTTTCAAAGTCATAGATTCTTATTCAAAGGTTGTACGCTTGGGTGCTGGTTTGCAGTCCTCTGGCCGTCTCTCCGATCACAGTATGGATTTGGCCGTAGAAGCCATTGGTGTTTGTGCCAAGAAAATGAAAACCAAAAATGTCAAACGCTGGCGCTGCGTGGCTACGCAAGCCTGCCGGGCGGCTGATAATTGCGACGAGTTTCTTGCGCGCGTCAGAAAAGAAACCGGGGTCAGTCTTGAGATTATTTCGCCGCGAGTTGAAGCGCGTCTGTCTGTCATGGGATGCGTTAATCTTATCGATGTCTCCAAAGACGTTGCTTTGGTCGTCGATATAGGCGGCGGCTCAACCGAACTTAGCTGGGTCGATGTCAGAACTTTGCGGGAAAACGGCGGTTTACTCCGTGCCTACAGACCGCCAATATCGGCCTGGACGTCTCTCCCGGTTGGCGTTGTAACTCTCTCCGAGAAAGTGCCCGAATATGACGATCGCGAAGCCTGGTATGCCGAGCTCAAACAGGTGGTCAGAGATACGATTGTTGAGAAACAGGCCCATACCCGTTTTACAAATCTGTTTAAAGGCGGGCAGGGACAAATGATTGGGACGTCTGGGACGATAACTTCATTAGCCGGAATTTATCAAAAACTACCCTATTATCAACGTGATAAAGTGGACGGTTCAACAATGGATGCCAAAGATGCCGTCGCTATTTGCAGAAAAATGGCAAGCATGTCCTATGCCGATAGAGCCAAGGAAGCTTGTATAGGCGAAGACCGGGCAAAATTATTGGTGGCGGGTTGTGCGATTACAGATGTCTTGTGTGAGATGTGGCCGAGTGAGAAAATTCGGGTCGCTGACCGGGGACTCCGAGAAGGCATTCTCATGGGATTGATGCAACGCAGTCAAAAAATATCCTCTTCGGATGCCAGCGATGAGTGATCGTCCAAAAAAGATGTCCGGGGGCAAACCCAAGGAAACCCGTCGCAGCCGTAAAACGCCAAAACAAAGCAAGGAAAATGCGACGCGGATGTTGCATCATAAAGTCAAAACCGCTCGCGGCCGAAAAATTTCCTCTAAGCTCTGGCTCGAGCGGCAGTTAAACGATCCCTATGTAAAAGAAGCGCAAATACAGGGATATAGATCCCGAGCGGCCTTTAAATTGCAGGAACTGGATAAGAAATATTCCCTTATCAAAGGCGGGGACCTCATTGTGGATTTGGGGGCGGCCCCCGGTGGGTGGGTTCAGATCGCTCTCGAACTTGGCGCTAGAGCGGTTGTTGGAATTGATCTCTTGCCTGTGGACACGGTAGCGGGCGCGGAAATCCTCGAAATGGATTTCATGGACGACGCGGCTCCTGATGCCATAAAGGCGTTACTGGGCGGCGCGCCAGATGTGGTTATGTCGGACCTGGCGGCTAATACGACGGGTCATAAAAACACGGACCATTTGAAAACCGTTGCCTTGGTAGAGGCAGCCGCCGAATTCGCCATGGATGTCCTCAAGCCAGGTGGCCACTTTATCACGAAAGTGTTTCAAGGCGGCGCGCAGAAAGACCTACTCGATCGTTTAAAAGATAATTTTAAATATGTCCGCCACGCCAAGCCGGAAGCCTCACGAAAAGGCAGTCCGGAAATCTATTTGGTCGCGAAAGGTTTTAAGGGACGACGGTAAATCCCTATTTAAAAACGGCGCTAACGTCCATTTTGTAAAGATCAGAGCTATCCCATTTCCGAACATATCCAGCTTTATTGACATACCAGACCTGTTCTTCGCCGTTCTGTGATACGTTTAGCTTGTACTCGAAAAACGGCATGAGTTTTTCATAGCGACGTTCGCGGCTTTCTAGAGCAGCCAAGATGGCGGACGTGTTCGCCGAGTCAGAGAACTCTGACAGGGTTTCCCCGCTATCTTTCGAAATCAGGGTAACATTGACGTTCTTGGCACTAGACACAGTTTGGTCGCCTTTATCGTCTGGCGTTGACGTGCAAGCGCCAACGGATGAAATAATACCTGCAAAGACAATGGTTATAATAAATTGGAAAATCGATGTCATTTGACCCGTCCCTGTCTAACGTTGGTTGATGTATAAGTCCGGCCAAACAGCAGCAATAGCAGCAGGCCTAACAGTCCCAGATCGGCCGATCCGCCGCCGCTGCTTCCGCCGCCATTTGTCGGCGGAGGCGTTACTGGCGTATCGGTCACCGAAACATTCACAACGTCGGTTGATGTAGCTCCAGCCGGGTCTGTGACCGTAACTTCAAAAGACAGAACAGTCGTGTTTGATACCTGAGGCGCTACA
Organism: uncultured Caulobacterales bacterium; assembly: GCA_937924355.1. GTDB lineage: Bacteria > Pseudomonadota > Alphaproteobacteria > Caulobacterales > Maricaulaceae > JACOMS01. The sequence goes on along the minus strand of CALDSY010000230.1, from coordinate 9,222 downwards.
AAGCTCGCTGAGGATGTACTGGCTCCAGATAGGGTTACATTAGGTCCGGCAGTTTGCGTCCAAGCATATGTCAATGTGTCATTATCAGGATCGGAACTGCTGGCGGCGCTCAACGTCACGGAAGTACCTTCACGCACTGATGTGCTACTGGCCGAAGCATTCGCGACAGGTGGCTGGTTAACATTATTCACGGTTACGGTGACGGTTGCCTGGGCACTATCCCCAAAAATATCCGTAACCGTGACGGTAAATGTCAGGGTTTGGTCGGACGTTATAGAGGGCGCTGTAAACGTTGGAGCGGCCGCACTCGCACTCGACAGGGTGACAGTGGGTCCGCTATCTTGCGTCCAAGCATAGGTGAGCGTATCGCCGTTAGCGTCCGAGCTAGGGGAGGCATCGAGCGTAACCGTGGCCCCTTCATCGACGGTGATCGTTCCCGTCGCTGTGGCGGCAACGGGCGCTGTATTTCCGCCGGCATGCGTTACGACAATCGATTGTGTGCTGGTTGTCGAACAACCATTATCCGTCACCTCAAGGCTGACATTGCCCACATAGACCGAATTATAAGTATAGACAGGCGACGCAGCAGTGCTGTCGACGACGCCGTCTCCGTTAAAGTCCCAAGCGTAAGTATATGTGCCGCTGCCGGTGATAGTCGGCGTAAAGGTGATAGCCTGGCCAACTTCTTGGTCCGCTCCTGGGCTTGCAGAAAAAGAAACGCCCGGGGCCGTACAGCCATCGCTGCCATTCAGCGTCAGTAAGCCGGTATTTCCAGGGTCAAGCCAAGCGCTCAGCTGAGAGGCTGGCGTGCCGCCGCCTTCCCAATGTAAGGCAACGCGTCCATACCAGTCTGGTTCCAGCGGTGCATCACAAGACGCGAAACCGCCGGTCAATACGCCGACAATTCTTTTGTCGGCATTCCAAATCCCGGATCCCGAAGAGCCGCCCTCAGTTGTGCCTTCTTCCCAATCTCCGACACGGAAGTGCGTTCCATTTGCGCTCGCAACGTCTTCCAGATATTCGGTGATCAACAAGGGATCATCGTCAAAACTGATGCGTTTTTCATCTCCGGCCGGGTGATGAATAGTTACCGAAGAGCTTGGCGTTGCATCCGTCGCGTCCCAGCCTGCCCAATGCACGTTATTCGACTCAGCGGGTTCCGAATCCAATTCAACTAAGGTCATGTCACCAGGTTCCCAGGTCGCTCTTAGTGTCGCCCCGCTTTGACTGTTTGTCCGGTTTCCGTCCGGAACCCCGCCGCAGGTGGTGGTTTCATAATTCCAATAAAACACCATGGAATTCGCAACGGTTTCAGTTGATACACAGTGATTAGCTGTCAAGAAATAGGGTTTGGTGTCTGCAGAGGTATTATTCACCAACGAACCCGTGCAAACAAAACGACTGCCAGACTGGGTGAATGAATAACTTGCTACTGACCGGATTTCGTCTCTCCAATCATCAGCGCGCGGGCAAACAACGTCAATATTACACGAACCGGATTTCAGCTGATCCGATTTTGTAAAACCACGATATCCCTGATTGACGGCCTTCAAGTTGAGGCGCAAATGTTTACGATTGTTTTCGGGAACATTGACTTCGATATAGGCTTTCTCACCTTCAATGGACGGGGTCCATAATTCGCCGGCAGCGTTGTGATCCTTGTCTGTGTAAGGCCCAAGCAGCTGTTCGCCAGAGCCGTCATATACAAATAGCTTTGCGCCGGCCGGTAGAAATACATTTTCGAAGCCAAAGCTCAACGAATGCGCATCATCCGCCGACACCGGAATTTTCAGCGTAGAAATACCGTTTGTTGTGGTCCATTGACCTTCAAGACTGGTTTTGATGTCATGAGAAATGGCGTATCTATACGGCAGTCGGTCGCGTTGACGTTGGGCATCTTCGCTCAGAAGCTTGGACGTGTCCAAAGCGTCAAAGGCCAGCCCATCGACTTTTGAAACTTCCACATCACTTTGGAATGAATAAGGTTTAACCGGATCGGCAAAGGCTGGTGTTGCAAGAGCAAATCCAAGACCAATCAACGGAAGATAGAGCTTTTTACTGCGATACATTGTAATTCCCAATTTTAATTGTCTTCTTTATAGTACACATTTTTTTGAACAATTCCACCTTCAACCTCATAGATTACCAAGAGTTTAAGGCGGAAATGGCGTGGTTAATTGTTTTCCATTTGCATTCTCGGGACAGTCTGTTAAGGCCCGCCTGCAAAAGCGATAGGAGACTCCGATGGAGATTCGAGAAGGTTTGACCTTCGATGACGTGCTTTTGCAGCCCCGCGCATCCGACATTTTGCCGGCCGATGCCAGTCTGAATACACGTCTTACTAGAGAGATATCGGTCAATGTGCCGCTGATCTCTGCTGCCATGGACACAGTTACCGAAGCCCGCCTGGCCATTGTAATGGCCCAGATTGGTGGCATTGGTGTTATTCACCGTAACCTGACTGACGAAGAGCAAGCCGAAGAAGTCCGGAAAGTGAAACGGTTCGAGTCCGGTATGGTGGTTGACCCCATAACGATTCACCCGGATGCCACCTTGGCTGATCTGCGTCAGTTCAGGGACATCCATAAATTTTCAGGCGTTCCTGTTGTCGAAAAAAACGGCCGGCTTGTTGGTATTGTCACCAATCGTGATGTTCGCTTTGCGTCCGACCCGGGTGAAAAAGTCAGCAGCCTCATGACCAGAGATCTGGTGACGGTTAAACAGGGGGCCAGTGAAAAAGAAGCGCAGGCTCTCTTGCACAAACACCGGATCGAACGCCTCCTTGTGGTTGATGATGAATTCCGATGTGTCGGGTTAATAACGGTCAAAGATATGGAAAAGGCCGAGAATTTCCCAACGGCTTCCAAAGATCAACATGGTCGGCTGCGTGTCGCTGCCGCTTCGACTGTCGGAGATGCAGGCTTTGCGCGCGGAGAGGCTTTGATTGATGCAGGCGTTGACGCCTTGGTTATTGATACAGCCCATGGTCACTCATCCAAAGTTATTGATCAGGTCAGACGCTTCAAGAAGGCTTACCCCAATCAGCAAATTATCGCAGGGAATATCGCAACCGTTGAGGCGGCGAAAGCCTTGATTGATGCCGGCGCTGATGCGCTCAAAGTGGGAATTGGACCAGGATCTATCTGTACAACGCGAATTGTTGCCGGTGTCGGCGTGCCGCAATTAACCGCGATCATGGATGCCGTCAGTGTCGCCCGTAAAGCGGGCGTACCGGTTATTGCAGATGGCGGAATCAAATATTCTGGCGACATGGCCAAAGCTTTGGCTGCCGGAGCCAGCACATGTATGGTGGGGTCACTTTTGGCCGGCGCTGAAGAAACGCCGGGCGAGGTTTTCCTATACCAAGGGCGATCCTATAAATCTTATCGCGGCATGGGCTCGGTTGGGGCAATGGCCCGAGGCTCAGCCGATCGCTATTTCCAGAAGGAAGTCACAGATACGATGAAATTAGTGCCCGAGGGTATTGAAGGCCGCGTGGCTTACAAGGGACCTGCTGGTCCAATCCTATATCAACTAATCGGTGGTGTGCGCGCGGCCATGGGATATACCGGATCCAAGGATATTCCGTCTTTCCATGAAAATGCCCGCTTTGTCCGTATTACCGGGGCCGGTTTACGGGAAAGCCATGTCCATGATGTGGCCATTGCCCGCGAAGCCCCTAATTACTCCATGCCGGGATAGATCGTTGAAACTCGGCGGCAGGATCCAAGCCTCTATCGAGGTTCTAGAAGATATTCTCAATCGCCGAACGCCGGCGACTATGGCTCTACGGGATTGGGGAAAATCCCATCGCTTTGCGGGATCCAAAGACCGAGCGGTTATCGGAAATATCGTCCATGATGCCTTACGGCAAAAATCATCCATGGGGTGGCGGATGAATGATGAGAATCCTCGGGCTTTGGCGCTGGGGACGATGGGATTTGTATGGGACTATTCCGCTGATCAACTCAATAGCCTGTTCAAGGATGACAAATTCTCACCTGACGCGCTGACTGCGGACGAAATCAAACGTTTGGATGGAGCTATTGCTTTGGATGACGCGCCCGGTTGGATTAAAGGCGACGTGCCCGAATGGCTTTGGCCCGCCTTTGAAAATAATTTCGGGGAAGAGGCATTGCGCGAGGCCATAGCTCTGATCCAAAGACCGCCACTGGACATTCGCGTCAATACGCTGCGTTCTGATAATCAATCCGTGAATAGCGAGCTCAAAGCCTTTAACATCGTGCCTACGGATATTTCTCCAATTGGGTTTCGATTGAAAGCAGACGGCCGCGAGGCCCGTTTGCCGAACATTCAAAGCGAAGCCATCTACCAAACCGGCGGTATCGAAATTCAGGATGAGGGCTCGCAGCTAGTATCTCTTTTGATGAACGCCCGGCCTGGTGAAAAAGTTTTGGATTATTGTGCCGGGGGCGGCGGCAAGTCCCTTGCTCTGGCTGCGGATATGAAAAATGAAGGGGCCGTCCATGCGTTTGATATCGACAAACGCCGTCTAGCTCCGCTTTACCAACGGGCCATGCGGGCGGGGGCCGATCTCATTGATGTTCGCAATCCACCAGCAACAAGCCTGTCTGATCTTGTGGGGAAAATGGACAAGGTCTTGATTGATGCGCCCTGTACGGGTGTCGGGACATGGCGACGAAAGCCGGATGCCAAATGGCGCGTCAGCGAAGAAGCGCTGGAACGCCGTAATATTGAACAATCGAAAATCTTGCGAGAAGCCCATCAATATTTGCGTCCGGGCGGGCTATTATTCTATGTAACCTGTTCCATGCTCGCCGAAGAGAACGAAGCGCAGGTCTACGGATTTCTTGAGGATAACGAGGGTTTCGAACTTTTATCAGCGGGTGAGGTATGGGAAGACCGCTTCGGTACCGAAGGCCCCAAACCGTGGTCGGAAGATGGTCGCACTGTGACCCTGACACCGGCCAGTACGAACACGGATGGCTTCTTCTTTGCCGTCATGGAAAAAACGAAAGCGTAACGCATGCAACACGAACAGTTACTCATTGTGGATTTCGGGTCTCAGGTCACCAAGCTCATTGCCCGGCGGGTCAGAGAGATGGGTGTCTATTCAGAAATCCATCCGTTTAACAAGGTCGATGCGGCGTTTTTGAAATCCTTTAACCCCAAGGCGGTTATTCTCTCTGGCGGTCCCAGCAGTGTGACCGAGGCGGGTAGTCCCCGGGCCGATGATTTGATTTTTAAGCTCGGTGTTCCGGTTTTGGGAATTTGTTATGGGCAGCAGACCATGTGCGCGCAATTAGGCGGGGCGGTTGAAACCTCCGAAGAGAAAGAATTCGGACGGGCCGATCTGAATATCGTTGAGAAAAGCCGTTTGTTTGAAGGCCTTGACCGGACAGAACGGGTTTGGATGTCTCATGGGGATCGGGTGAGCCAGATACCAAAAGGTTTCGAGATCATCGCGAAATCTGAAAACGCGCCTTACGCCGCCATCGAAGATGCAGCTCGGAATTTTTACGGCGTACAGTTCCACCCAGAGGTCGTGCATACAGTGAGCGGCGCCAAAATGCTCCGAAACTTCACTCATAAAATTTCAGGGTTCAAAGGCGATTGGACCATGGCCGCGTTTAAAGATGAGGCCATCGCCGCCATCCGCACGCAGGTCGGCGACGGCAAAGTCATTTGCGGTCTGTCTGGCGGTGTCGACAGTTCCGTCGCAGCTGTCCTCATCCACGAAGCCATCAAAGAACAGCTGACCTGCGTCTATGTGGACACTGGGATGATGCGCAAAGGCGAAAGTGATCAGGTCGTTTCCCTATTCAGAGAGCACTATAATATCAGTCTTATACATGTTGATGCAGAAGAACAGTTTCTCGGTCTTCTCGACGGGGTGACCGATCCCGAAGAAAAGCGTAAAATCATTGGCGGAACGTTCATTGATATTTTCGAACGCGAAGCCAAAAAAGTGGGCGGCGCGAAATTTCTAGCGCAAGGCACGCTCTATCCGGACGTGATCGAAAGCGTCTCCTTTGATGGCGGTCCATCGGTGACCATCAAATCCCACCACAATGTGGGCGGACTGCCAGAGCGTATGGATCTTAGCCTGGTTGAGCCGCTGCGAGAATTATTCAAAGATGAGGTGAGGGCGCTTGGCCGCGAATTAGGTCTGCATGAAGATTTTGTGCAGCGCCATCCTTTCCCGGGACCAGGTCTTGCCATTCGCTGCCCAGGTGCCATCACTAAAGACCGACTGGAAATTCTACGAGAAGCTGACGCTATCTATCTGGATCAAATTCGTAAACACGGCCTGTATAACGAGATATGGCAGGCTTTCGCGGTTTTACTCCCGGTGCAAACCGTTGGCGTGATGGGCGACGGCCGAACCTATGACTATGTATTGGCGCTACGGGCCGTGACTTCGACGGACGGCATGACCGCGGATTACTACCCATATAGTCACGACTTCCTGTCTGAAACGGCGACGCGGATTATCAATGAATGCCGCGGCGTTAACCGGGTCGTCTACGACGTAACTTCAAAACCCCCAGGAACGATTGAGTGGGAATAGCGGTTCAAATTTACCGCCGCCACAAAATCATCACATAACCTGCCATAGTTTAGCCACGAGGGTTATGGCATAGTAAGTGAAATCCAAAATGGGGAATCACTTATGAAAAAGTCGTGGTTATTGGCACTGCTTATACCGGCACTGCTCATTTTTGCCTGGTGGATCGGTTTTAACTTTTACGATCCTAATCCCCAAACTCATACCGAAAGACCGAAAGAGTCTCGGGTTGATAATATACCTGTGACGATTGATGACCGGGTAGAGCCAGAGACGCCGATTGTCGATGCCGCGCCGCCCGAGCCAGAGGAACCAAAAGTCAAACCGCTGCGATATCGCTCTATGGTTATAGATGAGCAATCTCGAGACGCTCGAACCTGTTTCGCCTTTTACAATGGGCTCAATCAAGAAGACGCCGTTTCTTATCGCGATTATATCGATGTCTCTCCCACACTAAAATTTGGTCTCACCGTCAATAGTACGGATCTGTGTCTAACCGGCTTTGACTACAGTACAGATTATCGTGTTACGATCCGAAAGGGTCTGACTGGCCTCAATAACCGTGAGCTTGAAGCCAATGTTACCGAGACTATCAGCTTTGGCGACAAACCGAAATATGTGGGCTTTGTCGGTAATGGGATCATCCTGCCCCGTATCGGCGCGCAAGGCGTTGCCATCGATACGGTCAATATTGACGTCCTGAATGTAGAGGTTTCCCGGGTTACGGATCGGATGATCGCCCGGCGCGATCCGCAAGTGGGCGAGTCTGTCATGGAAGGCGATTATGGCTGGGAAGGGAATCGCGCCGCTCAGAACATTCGGTCGGTCATCTGGGAAGGTCAGGTCGACATCGAAACCCAGCGCAATAAAACCGTCCGTACAGTGCTGCCGATCTCTGAACTGGTTGGAACTTTAACGCCGGGTGCCTATATCGTCCGGTTATCGCGTGAACATTCAGACACCGAGCATCAATATGCCCAGGCTTGGCGCTGGCTGTTTGTGACAGACCTGGCGGTTACATCATACTCAGGTTCCGACGGATTGAATGTATCCGTGCGGTCTATTGATACCGCTAAACCCTTGAGCGGGGTCCAAGTTCTATTGGTAGCCGAAAACAATGAAAGCCTGGGTGACGCAGTGACCGATGCGACCGGCCATGCCACATTCCCAGCGGCGCTATTGCGCGGCAAAGGCAACTCCAAGCCTCGCATGGTCCTGGCCTATGGTGACGGTCAGGAATTCGCCATGCTGGACCTGCAGCGTGCCCCCATAGATATGTCAGACCACAACATTACAGGCCGGACAACAGGCGGAGTTTTTGACATTTACGGCTTTTCCGAACGGGGGGTCTATCGCCCCGGCGAGACCGCTTATTTCACAGCTATGCTCAGAGACAATCAAGGCCGGGCACGGGTTGACCGAGATGTCACTTTAAACCTCCGTCGGCCCAATGGCATTATTGCCCATAGTGAACGCATTGAGATGGCGACGCTGTCCAAATCCCACGGGGTTATCAATTGGGCCTATGAAATTCCCATCTCTGCCCAGCGCGGAAGCTGGAGCCTAGATGTTGAGCCCGACGGTGTCTCAGATAAACAAAGCATTGATTTTTCCGTCGCGGATTTCGTACCACAAAAACTACGGGTAGCGGTTAAAGGTGATGAGAGCCCGGTCAATGTCGGCGAGATCAGAGAAATCACCGTCGATGCGCAGTTTCTTTACGGAGCGCCCGGTGCTGCCTTGAATTCCGAAGCAGAAGCCCGGATACGGATCGATCATCAGCCATTCAAAGACTACACCGATTACAAATTTGGCCCCGCCAATGAAACATTCAGAGAAGAAATGGTCGAAATGGGCGGCGGCGTCACGGACGGGGCAGGCCTTGTCACCTTCGCCCTGGATTTCAAAAATGACCCAGTGAAGTCCGTCTTTCCTATGCGGGCAGAAATCATCGCAGGGGTCGCCGAACCGGGCGGTCGCTACGTGCAAGAAGATTTCATGCTGCCTGTTCGTACCGAAGCGACCTATGTGGGTATAGCCAGCGGGTACTCGTCTGATCGGATTCCGAGAGGCCAGCGACCTTTGTTCAAGGTTGTGGCCTTGGATCGAGATGGCCAAAGGGTCAGCAAAAAACTCCGCTGGAAACTGGTCGAAGAGGACTGGAATTATCACTGGTACCGGGAAAATGGCCGTTGGCGTTACCAATATGACATACGCGACATACCCGTATCCTCTGGCGATATCAGTGTATCAACCGACGCCTTGGCCCAGTGGAGCGAACCGATCGAATATGGTCGTCACCGCGTCGAGTTCTGGGAGGGCGACAAACTCTTGGCATCTCGACAGTTCTGGCGAGGATGGGGGCGCACAGAAGGGCGGTCCACGGCCCCAGACAGCCTGGAAATCAATACTCAAAACGAAAAAGTGCAGGCCGGTGACCGGGTGACCCTAAGTGTCAACGCGCCTTACGCAGGTCAGGGTGAACTGGTCATCGCCGGCCACAAAATCCACGCCATTCGAACTTTGGCGCTCACCGAAGGTGTGTCGGATCTGTCTTTTGAATTTGATCCGGAATGGGGCGACAGCGTCTACGCCATGGTCACGCTCTACACGCCGAGAGACGTCAAAGACCGACCTGTTCCGCACCGAGCGGTCGGCGTCAGCTATATCGA
>CALDSY010000229.1 GCA_937924355.1 uncultured Caulobacterales bacterium | reverse complement strand
GCTCTGAACTTTCATCATGGTCTGTGCTGATGATATCGAAGAATGCCAAAAAAAAGAATCGACTGGCATTGGAAGAAAGGCACTCGGATAATCTTGGTTGACGACCTTTATATATCCAAGGGTCGTTAACGTTCAGAAGTAGGTTGCATTTCTCCATATCCGCTTTCTAGGCGTCATGGACAGCCGGGTTTGGAGTATTCACTGTCGGAGTGACACTTAGCGATATAGAACAAGGCTACCCCCGCGGTCAGGACGACCGCTGCGCCGACGCCAATGGCAATTTTTCCGCCTGTACTCAGGTCAGCTTGTTCTAAATCCGAAATGTAAATCGACTGTCCATTGATTAAGAACTCTGGACGCCGATTGAGCGATAGGGCGACCTCATTTTCGAAATAATCTAATCCAGAGGCGTAGCTGCTTGGTCTTAGGGCCCAGCTGGTATCGTGTTGTGACAGGCTCTGAGACCTTCGGACCGATAAAGCTAGGCGCGGCGCGGGCTTTGCGTCGGCGCGGCCCGGCCCAAGTGGAATTTTAAATCCAATATGAATTTCTCGATCAAAATGAACTGGTTCAGACCCAAAGTCGTTAGACTGAGCCTCGGCTGAAATAGATGCTGCCGCGCTAAAAAATGCCATGAGGCTAACAAGCGTCGCTTTACGAATAAGAGTCATCAGGCAATTCCATGAGTGGACTTACCTTGTGGGCGTTGTCGATTATATCAGCCAATCAAGTTCAATGAGCTTGTGTTGCAAAACATGACGGAGTTGCAATATTGCCAAAAGAAATGTGAGCACGCAGCCGTTCCCTAGCCCATATAATTGGCGAGCTTTTCGAAGACGGGCGCGATACAGTAAATGGTGATACAGTGCACGCTCTTGATCCCGCCCAGAGAGACCAAGACGGCGATGAGGGCATATTCAAGGGACATGGCCCCTTGCTCGTCTTGCAGGAATTTTGTGATCTGTTTCATGACGACAGCTCTCTTTTTGATCTGCTATTTTTTTGCGATCTGACATAAAGGAGGCCCGACGCCCCGTAGGCCATGATAAAACTCACGGCGTAAAACCCATAATCATGCCGCCCCATAATCATGATGATGGCGCTCCAGAAAATGAATCCGTAAAGTGGATATTTCGTCGATAAATAGCCGCGGCGCGGCGCGATGTCTTGTTCCATTTTTCCATTCCCCCTAGGGGCAAATATATACGAGAAAATGGCTAATGTGCGCTTAACACCGGGCCGTGATCCATTGAAAAATTATTTACAATTTTGGGTTATAATCCGCGCAAAGTGGGGAGAGAAGAGATGTTTAATCAAGACATCCAACCGGGCGCAGATTCAGACAATCCAATCCGGGAGGCCGATTACGGCCTTATGTATAAGCTGTTCGGTCTGCTCGGTATTCCGTTGGGGTTGTGCATTATCGGCGCCGCGCCGCAAGAGGCCACATCGCCCGGCATATGGGGAAATGAACGCTTGTTTCTGACTCTAGGCGGGGCCGTTTTTTTGACCTTGGCCGTCACGACGTTGATCGGCAGCTGGCTGGGCAAGATCACATGGGATGAAGCCGGTAATCTGTTTTACCGGGATTCCAATCTGCGCAAGGTTTCGGCCAATCTCTCGGATCTGGAAGATTTGGACTTCAAAGAGCTCCTGTCTCTGGTCAAGGTGACCTTCAACAACGCGCCGACATGTTATTACTCGCCCCAAATCAACAATGTGGAGGCCCTAGGGGAATTTGTCCTTGAGGGTTACGGCAAAGTCTATCCGCACCGGGCCATGGGCGCGGGCTCGCGCTATGAGCTGAGCACAAGTGAAATGGCAGGATGCACGGTCTGTCTACACACTTACCCGGTCGCCGCGATTACACAATTTCAGCAACAATCGCCCCATGAGACGTCGCCGGAAGATCTGGCCATTTGCCCCATATGCCAAAATTTCGAAGAGGTCATGTGCGATAATAGCAAAGGCCTCATGAGCCGGGACAACCTCATCAAGCTCGAAGCGGAAGTGACCCCTGTTGTCCATCCCATTGCCGCCGCCGAGCACAAGGCCCGAGTCGAAAAGGCCATAGCAGAGGGGCACCGGTCATGATCTTTCTTACCTATACTGCCATAACGCTGATCATTGTCGGGCTTTTGGTCTGGAGCCGGTTTTATGTTTATGCGGCCTTGGCGACCGTGATCTTTACGGCCGCCTATATTTACAGCTTCGTCCTGCCGGACACGATGATTGTCGGCGAGCGCTATGATCCCGTCAAGGAAACCACGGCCATTCTGGACAGGTTTGAACAGCTCGACAATGTGAGCACCTATCAGATCGAAGCCTACGGGGTGGAAGAGAACGATAGCATATTTATGACGGCCAAAGTCTGGACCCCGGATGGACACCGGATCGCCGCGCGCAATGCGCCGCCCTGCCGCAAGGATCTGGTGAACAAGCCGCACTGCAAATCCCTTATGGTTGGGCGCTGGCAAATGGTTTGCAAAACCAATTATCAAGGCGAGGAGGCCGTCTGTCCGGGAACCTTTTGGAACGCCGCAGGCATTGATGTGGACTACACGGATCTACAGGATGTCATCAATCACGCCCCCGAAATCTATGACTATTATGACAGTTTTAAGGAGGGACATTACTGGCCGAACATTTCTGAAATTCCGCCGGAGTTCGGCGATACCGTCGCCAAACTTATCGATCAGGCCAAAGCCCATGAATATTATGATCCTAACGGCGAAATCGGCCTGAACTGCTATCCGTCAGACCCGTTCGAAGTGGCCCATCACCGCGCCGAACGGGCCCGCAAATCTTTGATTGGCTCGGGGGAAGTCTGGACGCCTGCCGCCTATGAGGCCGATCCCAAAGACCTCATGCCCCCTGCCGCGCTGGATTGTCTCCACGCGGGGGTCATCGATTGCCGGACCAGTCCGGACATCGCCAAGGTCCAGCGCCGTATGACGGCTTTGCGGCGGTAAGTTTTACTGGGGCGCTTAGATTATTGGGGCGCTAAGATTTAGCGGGTGCATCTCTATCTTTGCCGGCTTTTCCGGCTATAGATAGGCTATGGATCGCGCCATTTATATTTTTGCTGTTGGGCTTATTGCGCTTTGGATGTTGGCCGGGGCGTGGGGACATTTTTTCCGGCCTGAATTATTCTATGCCATAGTCCCGGATTTTCTGCCCAAACGGACCGTGGTGATCCTCTCGGGTATTCCCGAACTCTTCATTGGCCTAGGCGTGCTCTGGCCCAAAACAAGAGCCTTGGCCGGGCTTGGGTTTACCCTGTTATGTCTGGCCTTCTTGCCCCTGCACCTCTGGGATCTGGTCCGCGACACCCCCGCCATCACCCCCTACCCGGCGGCGGTCTTTCGCGTGTTTTTGCAGTTCGTGCTCATGTGGCTCGGCTGGCGGGTGTGGCGGGCGGGGACCTAACCCCGTAAGGGGATATTCAACCCGCTGATTGCCGAATACCTACCCCGTTTTCCGGATTTAATCCGGGATCCACAGCTCAGACGTCACGCGGGGTATGGGTCCCGGGTCAAGCCCGGGAAGACGGAGTGGGGAGAATGGCATATCTTCTGGACCAGTGGCGCAGCGGATACCCACGCATAACCTTCCCCGCCGCCCCCTAAAACCGCAACCGCACTGTTGCGCCGTAGGTTAGGTCAGGGGCGACGACGCCGGCATAGCCGCTGGCGGCGGGGATGACGAAGCCCGCATTGTAATAGCCTTGATCCAGCAGGTTTTTGCCCCACAGCACGGCTTCCCAGCCTTTGGCGTCATGGGCGAGGGTGAGACTCATATCGATCAGATTGACGTCATCATTGACCAGGCGGGCGTCGAGGGTCTGCTCGAGGAAGAATTGATCCGTATAGCTGTGGTGCAAGAGCACGGACAGGTTCAAATGTTCGTTCAGGTCTTTGTTGAAATGAGCAAAGGAACTGACGGTCCATTCGGGCGCGTTATCCAGCGGCGCGCCGGTCAGATCGGTCGTGCAATTTGCATTGACGCCGGGGCTGCCGCGGTCATTGCCCTGGGTGATGTAATAATCGCGAAAGGCCCCTTCTATGGTGCAGGGGCCGTTTTTGAAATCCGCATAGGTGGCTTTGTTATAGCCCAGCGCTGTGCCGACAATGAGGTTTTTCTTGAGCGGAAACATAAGCTCAAACTCGCCGCCATAGCTCTTGAGCGCGCCCGCATTGGTAACCGTGAAATTCGCCCCGTCAAATGTCTGGGTCTGAAAGTCGTCATAGTCCACATAATAGGCGGCGGCCGTGAAAAAGCTGCCTTTGATGCCCAGTTCATAACTGGTGGCGGTTTCCTCGTCGAACTCGCCATCCTCCCCGACCAGCTCGCGGCGCTGATTAAACCCGCCGGATTTAAAGCCCCGGCTGATACTGGCGTAAGACATGATATCGTCATTTAAAAAATAGCGCAGATTAAGCGAGGGCGAGATGGCGAAATCGCTGCGCTTGCCGTCATAAAGAATATCCGGCCCGGCAATAGGTGCCAGATCAAAACCGGTCGTGGGCGTGGTGACCTGCGAGCCCACGCGCGCCCGGTCCTCATGGGTGGCGCGAATGCCGATGGACGGTTTGAATTTGTCACTGGCGTTCCAGATCAGCTGACCGAAAGCGGCAATCGACGTGGTTTCATAATTATTGGTATCAATATTAAGCGTCCCTTCGGGGAAGAGAAATGAGAGCGGAAAGGTCGGCGTGATCGCGATGGTCTCCACCAGGGTTTGCTGCTGGGTGAACGTGCCAAGGGAGTCAAAATCAGAATGATAGGCATAGAGCCCGAGCACATAGTCAAAATGATCATCGCCGGGCGAGGCCACCCGCGCCTCCAGCGAGTACTGATCCAGCGCCACGGACGTGGTCGTATCGGTCAACGCATAAGCCGTGAAATCCCCGTCAAAGGCGCTATCGCCTTTATAGGTCCGCCAGGCCCCTAAAAAAGTGAACGTGTCTCCGCTGGCCAGATCCCGCGTCCATTCAGCCGAGAGGCCGCCCACATCTACCTTGTTGATATAATTGCCGTCAAACCAGCGCTCATCGCCAAAGGGATCGGCCGGCGGCGGAGAGAAACCGGCGGCGTCTTCGATGGCCCGAAAGAAAAGCACAGGATTACCATCCGCGTTCAGACCCAGCTCTTCTTGCAGGGCCGCAGAAGGATGACGGGTCAAGGGCGCGTTGAGGAGCGAGAGCCCGTCATAATCAATCACCGCCAGCGCGCAGCAATTGGTGTCGTCCTGGCTGAAGTCCGCCGTCAAGAGAATCTCGCCCGCGGATTTCAAATCCAGAAGCATCCGGCCCCGTGCGCCCCATTTATTGACGTTATTCACCTCTTGCCCGTTAAAGCTATTGGTGTGGCGACCATCGCCCTTGGCCACATAGCCCGTGGCGCGCAGAGCATGGCCTGTCTCGCCGATGGGAATATTGACCATGGCGCGCACATCCAGCCGGTCATCATTGGCATAGGTGATTTCCAGCTCGCCTTCTGTTTCCAAGGACGGCCGGTTGGTCAGAATATTAATGGCCCCGGCGGCTGTGTTCTTGCCGTAGAGCGTGCCTTGGGGTCCGCGCAAAACCTCGACCCGGTCAATGTCCACCAGATCAATCA
>CALDSY010000228.1 GCA_937924355.1 uncultured Caulobacterales bacterium | reverse complement strand
TATTGACAAAATCCGTATATATTTTATACATAATTGTATGAATAACTGGTCTGACTATCCAATTTTGTTAGCTGTAGCCGAAACGGGCAGCCTAACAGCCGCCGGCAAGAAGCTGAATATGAGCCAACCCACTGTGGGCCGCAGGGTCCGCGCTTTGGAGGATCATTTCGGCACGCCTCTTCTTAAAAAAGAGAGCGGGCAACTTGTGCCGACTTCCTTCGGACAAAGCGTGTTGGACCATGTGCGGCGCATGCAGGACGAGGCCTCAGCCATTGCGCGCTCTTCCGCTTCACTTGAAGATTCCCTGTCGGGAGTTGTTCGCATCTCCGCCACAGAAGGGATCGGCACGGCTTGGCTGCCGCCGGTTCTACAGGTGTTTCGCCAAAGCCATCCTGACATGCTCTTTGATGTCGGCATTGGATTTCAGGAGTTTAACCTGGCCCAACGCGAAGCCGACATTGCCTTGCGCTGGATGGGGCCGGGATCTCAGAACAGCCTTATCGCCAAAAAAGTAGCCGATGTGACCTTTGGATTATTTGCGTCCTCTTCTTATCTGCAAAAGAAAGGCGTGCCGCAATCGCTGGAAGATCTCAAAAATCATGATGCGGTCATCGCCATGATCCACGACGATGATCCTCTCTGGATTCAGGACGAAAACAAAAACCCCATTTCAATGCCGGAGAATGTGACTTTCCGGACCAATAATATCTGGGCATTTAAAAATGCAATTGGAGCCGGGTACGGAATCGGTGCCCTGCCCCTGTGCTCCAGTGGCATGCTGGAAGGTATGCCTGTGGCGCGGGTTCTCCCAAACCTTGGCCAAATCGAAGGTCTTTATCTGGTCGCCCACGAAGACGTGCGCCGCTCAGCCCGCATTCGCGCCGTGTTCGATTTTATCGCCGATGCTATGAAACAAGATGCAGCATTTTTCCTCAATGGAGGTGAGTCGGTCTTTCAGAGCCAGCCTTTTAGCTAGCGCTTCTTCTCATCGAAAAGCTCGGCGAGCTTTTCGGTCATGGCGCCGCCCAGCTGTTCTACGTCCATAATCGTCACGGCCCGCTTATACCAGCGGGTCACATCATGGCCGATACCGATGGCGACTAACTCTACCTCTGAACGGTTTTCGATTTTGTCGATGACCATGCGCAGGTGATTTTCCAAAAGCCCGGTTTGGTTCTGGCTCTGCGTGGCGTCATCCACAGGCGCGCCGTCGGAGATCACCATCAAAATGCGCCGCTGCTCTGGCCGCATCATCAGGCGGGTATAGGCCCATTCCAGCGCCTCCCCGTCAATGTTTTCCTTGAGCAGGCCCTCGCGCATCATCAGGCCTAGATTACGCTTGGCCCGGCGCCACGGCATGTCGGCGCTTTTATAAACAATATGGCGCAAATCATTAAGCCGTCCCGGATGTTTGGGCTTCTCAGCGCCCAGCCAATCCTGAAACGCCCGGCCGCCTTTCCAGGCCCGCGTGGTAAAGCCGAGGATCTCTGCTTTGACGCCGCAGCGCTCTAATGTGCGGGCCATAATATCGGCGCAGACCGCGGCCACCATAATGGGCCGTCCGCGCATAGAGCCCGAATTATCAATCAGGATAGACACAATGGTGTCGCGGAAATCCGTCTCTTTTTCCTCTTTAAAGGCCAGGCCCGACATGGGGTCCATGATCACCCGGGTCAGCCGCGCCGTATCCAGCATGCCTTCTTCAAGGTCAAAAGTCCAAGAGCGCTGCTGCTGCGCGAGGAGCCGTCTCTGGAGCTTATTGGCCAGGCGGGAGATGACCGAGGACAGACCCGCCATATGGCCATCGAGATAGCCGCGCAGACGCTCCAGCTCTTCCACCTCGCAGAGCTCTTCGGCTTTGATCACTTCGTCATGGCGCGTGGTGTAGACATGATAAGGCGGGGCCGTATTGGGCAGGTTCGGCCGCTGGGGCGTATTTTCCGGGCTTTGGTCACTATCTTCGCTCTCGCCGTCAATATTTTCCGCGTCCACAATATCGGTGAGCTCGGCGCTGTCGTCTTCAACGGCGTCAGCATCCGAGACTTCCGTCTGGCCTTGCTGCTCTTCTTGAGGCGTGTCGGGCGGCTGATCCGGTTGATTGTCTTGATTATCGTCTTCGCGGCTTTCATCGTCGCCGTCCTCGTCATTATTAGCTTCGCCGGGCTCATCAGCCAGATCAAAATCAGACAAGAGGTCCTGAATTTGTTGAGAAAATTTATCCTGATCGGACAACAAATCCTTTAGGAAATCAAAGCGGCCATGGGACTGCTCGATCTGTTTGCGCCGCACATCCATAACGCCCGAAACGCCGGCGGGCAGTTCCCGGTCCATGAATATCTCACGAGCGTAATAGCCGATGGCTTCGGCGAGCGGCGCCGTCTCATCGTTGAGCGTATCCTTGTGGTAGCCTTTACGCCGGGCGCGTGCGTCGAGGGACGCCATGAGATTATCACCGAGCCCTGACAGATGGGCCGAACCCAGCGCTTCAACTCGGGCCTGTTCCAGCGCTTCATAGATTTGACGGGCGGTCGGATTGCCGGGCATGTTTTTGGAATGCACCTCTGGATCATGGAGTGCGATCCTGAGAGCGAGACTATCCGCTTCACCCCGGGCTTTGGCAATGGCGGCCGTATCCGGCGCTTTGGGCAAGCTCGGCAGCATAACCTGATCGCGGACAAGCCCAGCTATATCGCCGCCAAAGCTCACCTCCAGTTCTTTTTCACCGGAGAT
>CALDSY010000227.1 GCA_937924355.1 uncultured Caulobacterales bacterium | reverse complement strand
CGACCTTCGCGGCCAGCCCGGGCTGTGCGTCCGATCCGGTGCACATATTGTTCGGGCACATTTGGGATTTCAAAATTAAAGACGTGGGTGATGCCTTCGATATCAATACCGCGTGCGGCAATATCTGTGGCCACCAGAAATTTGATTTCTGCATTTCGGAACGCGGCCAAAGTACGCTGTCGTTTCGACTGGCTTTTATTGCCGTGAATAGCATCGGCTTTGATGCCCACTTTGGCCAGTTTTTTGACGACCCGGTCGGCGCCGTGTTTGGTACGGGTAAAAATCAGGGCGCGCTCTATAGCCGGATCAAGAAGATGTATGGCCAATAAATCCTGCTTTTCCTTCTGACTGATGAGGGTCACGGATTGCTCGACTTTTTCGGCCGTCGAATTGGGCGGGGTGACCGAGACATGAACGGGATTGGTTAGAAACTGAGCCGCCAGTTTTTTAATGGGCGGCGTCATCGTCGCCGAGAAGAAGAGCGTCTGGCGCTCTTGCGGCAAATGCGGAACAATCTTTTTCAGCGCATGAATAAAGCCCATATCCATCATCTGATCCGCCTCATCCAAAATCAGGACTTCAACCTCGTTTAGGCGCACATCTTTGCGGTCCAGCAGATCGATTAATCGTCCGGGCGTGGCTACGAGAACATCATTGCCGCGCACCAGTTTTTTGATCTGGCGGTGGATCGGTACGCCGCCGTAAACACAAGCAACGGTCAGCTCTGGCATAGAGACGCCGTAATCCCGAACAGACACGGCAATCTGCGAGGCCAGCTCTCTTGTGGGGGCCAGGATTAAAACCCGCGCACCGCGCTTGGGCGGATCCTGCGGATTGTCTGCAATGTGGCTGAGGGTTGGCAGTGAAAAGGCCGCCGTCTTGCCCGTACCTGTCTGGGCGATGCCCATCAAATCCTTACCGGCGAGCACATCGGGAATGGCTTTGAGCTGGATAGGAGTCGGCGTTGTGTAGTTCAGGCGGGTGAGCGCTTTTTGAACCGGGGCGGCGAGTTTGAGGGATTGAAAATCGGGCATGATAGGGGGAATTTATGCCAGCGCGCTATTTGCTTTTCTTGACCTGAATCTGTTTCCCGTCGAGGGTTGAGTTATTCAGGTTGGAAATAGCATTTTTGGCTTCGGCAATGGCGGGCATATCAATATGGGCAATGCCTTTGGAGACGCCGATTTTCTCATCAACGACCAGATCACAGGCGGCGACTTCGCCGTATTGCGCAAACAATGCTTGAATATCGGCTTCTTTACTCGCCCGCGCGAGGTTCTTGACTAAAATTTTCATGAAGGGTTCCTAGATTAGCGCGCTGACTAGGCTTATTCAGGTGAAATAGCAATGACGAATAACAACAGATCAAATCGCCGATCAGTCGGCGTATTTAAGTCTGTCCCGCAATTCCATTTGGCGCATTGGCATGGCATCGATCACCTCAAACAAAGTCTGATTACTGGGTGCTTTATGAGGCCAGATTTTCTTTAGCCCGCCATCTTTCCCGATCAGAGCAATGGAGTTTTCCCGCCCATTGCATTCGACCTTTTCGGCAATCATGGTCGTTAATTCCGGGTCGCGGATCAGCTGCAAGCGCGGCTCGGGCGTTAAGATGATCGCCAGAATGCCAGTGCGGGGTTTCTTTAGAATTTGCAGCAGCATGATATCCCGGTCCATAAATCCATCCGGATCAATGGTGTCCATATAATCACTGGCAAATGTATTGGACTTAAACAGGTCGCGCTTGCTGCAGGTTACCACAAGCCGGTTATGCCAGCGGGATTCATCAAGGACGTTTTTCGGCCCGGCCATGGCTGGCTGGTGGACGCCATAAGCGCAAAACCCCAGACCTAAAAAGATAATGCCCCAGAAAACTCTCATAGGGGTCACTAAGATGTTAGGGGGCTCGCGTCGACTCCGAATTTGAAAAACAGAGTATGGGGTTAATGATCCAAAAAATGCGCGGTGGAGGTTTTGATCAGCTCGATCAATTCCGGATCGCCATATGGATACTCATCCGGGATATCGAGAACATGAATTTTGGCATAGCGGGCAGGGGCGGGGAATGCGGCGCGAATCCGGTCTTTATGCTTTTGCTCCATCACAAAAATCAGATCCGCCCAACTGATATCTTTGGCGGTCACTGTGCGCCGGGCACGCGGGCTCGTCCCTGCGGAACGGACTGCCACACCTGGCGTTTTTCTATAGACCAGCTCGCCCGTCGGACTACGCCATTGATTGCGCGAGCAGATGAAAAGAAGGTTCATGTTAACTCCCAAGTTGACCGCATCCCGGCCCTTAAGGCCGGAATGATTTTTGATGTTGTCCCCATTTGGTCGGGGTGGATTTGCGAGGCTTGGCGATGATTTGATAATCGTCACGATAAAGAATTCGTCCGGGATTATCCGTTCGAGCTTCAGTGACCCAAATATCACCTGCGCGTAAAATATTGACCATGCGACGCGCCCGCCGGATCATTGTGGTCGCGGAGTCGCGAAACCAGCAAAGACCGACATTGGCCCCGGCATAGTCAAAATGATGATCATCGGGAGAGGGCAAATAGGTCTTAAACCAGTCCATCTCCTTCATTAAATCATCAATCAAATATTGCGCCATAAGCTGATCATCCCGCGCCATAAACGCCGTTTGAAAGAGCCCATAATCGCAATGCCGCACATAGGATGCCCCGCGGGTCGGAAAAGGTCCGATAAACCGCAGATACATTGGATGTCTCCAAAATATATTCTCTGGTATATTTCCGTCATCCTCGGCCACCGAGCCGAGGATCCAATCTCAAGCCAAGGCAATCGCCGTAACCGGAATTATGGATCCTAGGGTCAAG
>CALDSY010000226.1 GCA_937924355.1 uncultured Caulobacterales bacterium | reverse complement strand
TTTCCAACGGGCCGTTATCATTGGGCTCCCCGCTTTTGAAGCCGCCCTCATAGAGGCATTACCCTTGGACCGAAAGCCGGCCGCAATCCTATCGTTCCAGGACTGGCCAGATGTTTGGCCCGAAAATGTGGATTTGGTCGTCAGCGGACTGGTTTTACAAAGCCGCAATGACATTCCGGAGCTGATCAAATCAGCCCGTGCCGCCTTGGTCCCGGACGGACTTTTTATAGCCTCCATTCTAGGGGGAGAAACTTTGTTGGGATTACGGCGAGCCTGTTTTGCCGTGGACCTTAATCAGCGCGGCGGAGCTATTCCGCGGGTCGCTCCGATGATTGATTTACAGCAAGCTGCGGGCCTCTTGAACCACGCTGGATTCGCGCAGCCTGTAACGGACCGGGATAAGCTAAATATGAGTTATGGATCCTTGAAAACGCTGGCGGAGGATTTACGGGATATTGGCGAAACTAACTGTCTCTCAGCGTTTAATCTAAATTTCTCTGGCCGAGATTATCCCGGCGAACTCGAGGCCAATTATTCTAACCGGACGGAAAACGGAAAATACCCCGTTCGGCTTGATATTATATGGATGTCAGGCTGGGTGCCGCACGCAAGTCAGCAAAAGCCGCTCAAGCCCGGATCTGCAAAAATGAAGCTTTCGGATGCTCTCAAAAAAACGCGGACTAAGGAGTCATAGCATCAACGAGGTCTGAGGATGTTTGATCCCAACGACCGCCGGACGCGCCGCTCAAAGCTCTGAAACCACCAATACAGGCCATCGCTACCAGGGCCAACAACAAACCATATTCAATCGCGGTCGCGCCGGTTTCATCCGCCCAGAATTCCTTGAATTTTACCAAGCCCATAATTCACGTCCGGCCATTGCGTAACCGGTCCCTTATTTCTGTTGCCAGCGAAATATCCGCTGGTACCAAATTTAGTTCCAATAATCGCTCGGGAAAAACCCAGCGAATATTTTGTCCCTCATTGGGCCGGGCGAAACCATCCCATTGTCGGCAAAGAAAAAGCGGCATGAAAAGATTGAACGTTTCGTATTCATGGGATGCAAAGGAGAAGGGCTGAAGGCAGCGCTCGCAGGGTTCGACCCCCAATTCTTCTCTTAGCTCCCGGATCACGGTCTGCTCAGGCGTTTCATTTAACTCCATTTTTCCGCCGGGAAATTCCCACTGCCCGGCAAAATCTTTACCTAATGGTCGTTGGGACATTAAAACACGTCCATCCTGATCTACCAGGGCGCACGCAGCCACCATCAACACAGGTTTAATCATGGTAGCAAATCCTTAAGATCGCAGTAAGAGAAAGGGCTATTTGGCTTAATTTCATTAACTTCTGTAATCAGCGTTAATATCTATATAACGGTGGGTCAGGTCACAGGTCCAAGCGGTGTAATTGCCGCCGCCAAGCCCAATATCCACGTTAATGTCCAGGTGGTCCCGTTTCATGTATTTTGCGCCTTGGGCCTCTTCATATTCGGGTGCAAGCTGTCCCTGCGTGGCTAGGGTATAGGGTCCCAACGATACGGTGAGCTTGTTTGGATCTGCCGGTTCCCCCGACTTTCCAACCGCCATGACAATGCGCCCCCAATTGGCGTCTTCGCCGGCTATGGCCGTCTTAACCAGGGGCGAATTACCGATGCTCATGGCAATATTTCGGGCGCTCTCATCATTGACGGCTCCGGTCACATTCACCGCAATAAATTTACGGGCGCCTTCCCCGTCCTTGATGATTTGATGGGCCAGGCTGAGCATGACTTTTAATAGAGCGTTCTTGAAATCCCCGAGCGCCCCATCATGAGGATCGGAGATTTCCACATGGTCCGCCGCTCCGCTGGCCATCAAAAAGACAGTGTCAGAGGTCGACGTATCACTATCCACAGTGATGGCATTGAAGGTCAAATGTGAGAATCCGGACAACATGGATTGCAAGGCGCTCTGGGAAATTTTGGCATCGGTTGCGATAAAGGCCAGCATGGTGGCCATATCCGGCGCAATCATTCCAGAGCCCTTGGCGATGCCATTAATACGCACGGGAACGTCCCCGATTTTCGCCGTAGCGGTTGCGCCTTTGGCATAGGTATCTGTCGTCAGAATAGCCTTGGCCGCCGATTCCCAGCCATTATTGATCATACTGGCCGCCATGTCCGGAATAGCCCGGACGATTTTACTGGGATCAAGGACTTCTCCGATGACGCCCGTTGAAGCCAGTAAGACGGACGTCTGATCGGCCGCAAAAGCGCGCTGTAACACTTCGGCTTTTAACTCGACCGCTTTGACTCCCGCATCCCCCGTAAACACATTGGAATTGCCCGCATTGACCAAGAGAATTTTCGGAGCTTGGGGCGTGTCTTTCATCAACAAGGCTCTACGGCTCCAGGTGACAGGGGCGCCAGGCATGAGGTTTTTTGTAAACACGCCGGCGACGGTCGTGCCGGGCTGACCGCGCAAAACCCAGAGATCATCCCTGTTTTTATACCGCACGCCTGTGGCCGCGACGGCCATGTCGAAACCCTTGATGGGCGGAAGGTCAGGAAAGCTGGAGGGCGCGAACGGGGAAGTGGTCATAGATATTATTCTTCAACTGAATTTAAAATTTCGAGATTTCCTGCCGTCTCAAGCTCTGAGAGACGGGCTTGTAGTTTTTGCGCCTGCAGAAGGGAGCGAATGGCGTCTTCACGGTCTTCGAAGCTGGCCACCGGGGCTTTTCGGCGGCCTATAATTTCGACCACATGCCAGCCTTGCGGCGTCTCAAATCGGGCAATTCGGGCGCCGTCTTCGGCCGCAAAAATCTTGTCCGTTAAGAGTGGATCGAGCATATCCCGGTTAAGATAACCCAAATCGCCGCCGGATTCCCGGCTGGCGCGATCCAGTGAATAGGCCAAGGCCAGCGAAGCGAAGGCTTCCCCATCGTCTAATCGTCTTGAAATTTCTTTGGCTGTGGCCTCGTCAGGCAAGACAATTTGCCGGGCTTTAATCTGAACCTGTCCGGCCCATTTGCGGGTTTCCTGTTCGTAATAGGTCTTGATCTCTTCATCGCTCACAGCAGAGGCAAGAAAGGCATTCAATGCATCTTCGGCCAAAATCAGGTCGCGTGCAAAACGGATCCGGTTCTGTGTGTCAATTTGGCTTTCCAGATCACGTTCCAGAGCCAGCTGTACTAAAAGACGTTGTTGTATCAAGCGGTCCATTGCCATATCCCGGCTGATCAAACCATCATCCGGATTGTCCTGAGAGAAAAACGACCGGGCCAGGTCCAACTGGCTTTCGGTAATGACGTCGCCGTTAAGCCGAGCGATAATAGGATCGTCCGGCGCTGTGCGCACAGAACGGGTGTCATGAGACGCTTTGCCAGCCGACTTTTGCGCGACAAAATAGAGAATTCCCAGTCCGACAGCAAAAATCAGTCCGATGATAAGCCAGCTTTTGGGGGATAATGTGTTTTGTTCAGATGAGTCCGACATGATTAAATTATCGATTAGATTTCAGCGATTTATTGACTTACCGCACCATCATACCTAAGTCACCCCCGAAGAATTCTTATGTGAAGGCGCCCGCAAACTCACGTGGCGCGCGTCAGGAGATTACATGCTAGGTATAGCGAAGAAAATTTTCGGTACTGAAAATGACCGAAAACTGAAAAAACTACGCCCACTCGTTAACCGGATTAATAGTCTTGAGCCCGAGTTCCAAGGCCTATCGGATGAGATGCTGAAAGCCAAGACCCAGGAATTTCGTGACCGCTTGAAAGCGGGCGAGAACCTAGATGATATTCTGCCAGAAGCCTTTGCAACTGTGCGGGAGGCTGCCGTGCGGACTCTGGGTCAACGTCACTATGATGTGCAGCTCATTGGCGGGATCACCATGCACCGCGGCGAGATCGCGGAAATGCGCACGGGCGAAGGTAAAACTCTGGTCTCTACTCTGGCGGCCTATTTGAACGCATTGCCGGGCACAGGCGTGCATATTGTTACCGTCAATGAATATCTGGCGCGCCGGGATGCGGAGTGGATGGGACGGATTTATAATTTTCTGGGACTGACGGTCGGCTGTATCAATGATCACGAACCTTGGGATCCGGCTCGGAAAGAGGCTTATAACTGCGATATCACTTACGGGACCAATAACGAATACGGCTTTGATTATCTGCGCGATAACATGAAATATTCTTTGGCCGAAATGCTACAGCGCGGCCACAGCTACGCGATTATTGACGAGATTGACTCTATTCTAATTGATGAAGCCCGGACACCATTGATTATTTCCGGACCGACTGATGACAAGTCGGAGTTTTATACTCAGATCGACGAAATCATTCCTCACATTTCCGAAGAAGGTTATGAGGTGGATGAAAAATCTCGGTCTGCAAGTTTTAACGAGAACGGCAGTGAGCAGATAGAGGCTATCTTGCGTGAGCGCGGATTGCTAAAAGGTGAGAGCCTTTATGATCTGGAAAACGTCACGATTGTTCACCACATCAATCAGGCTTTGAAAGCTCATAAGGTGTTTGTGGCCGACAAGGATTACATCGTCAAAGGCGACCAAGTGGTTCTGATCGATGAATTTACTGGGCGCATGATGGATGGCCGCCGTCTTTCAGAGGGCTTGCATCAGGCCATTGAAGCCAAAGAACGTGTGGAGATTAAACCCGAAAACGTCACGCTGGCGTCTGTGACCCTGCAAAATTATTTTCGCCTTTACGATAAATTGGCGGGCATGACCGGTACGGCGGAAACAGAAGCGTCCGAATTTGCCGACATTTACAGTCTCGAAGTTCTGGTTATTCCGACCAATAAGCCGATCCAGCGGATCGACGATGATGATGTCATCTATCGAACCGAGCGGGAAAAATTTGGCGCGATCATCAAGGACATCAACGAATGCCAGGCCAAAGGTCAGCCTATTCTGGTAGGTACGGTTTCGATTGAAAAATCGGAAAGCCTATCGCGCGCGCTAACCGAAGCAGGCATTGAGCATCAGGTTCTAAATGCCCGTTATCATGAGCAGGAAGCGACTATTGTGGCCCAAGCCGGCGTCCCCGGTCAGGTGACTATTGCGACCAATATGGCGGGCCGCGGTACGGATATTCAGCTGGGCGGCAATTTTGACATGCGTGTCGAGGAAGAAATCGCCGCTGACGCAACGGCAGCCGAGCGCGAACGTATTGAAGCCAATATAAAATCCGAAGTCGATGCTTTGAAAGAAAAAGCCTTGGCGGCTGGCGGGCTTTATGTGTTGGGAACTGAGCGTCACGAAAGCCGCCGGATTGACAATCAGCTGCGCGGCCGGTCTGGACGTCAAGGGGATCCCGGCCGTTCAAAATTTTACCTGTCGACCGAAGATGACCTCATGCGCATATTTGGCGGAGAACGCCTCAACACTATGATGGAAAAAATGGGTTGGGAAGAAGGTGAAAATCTGACCAACCGGTTCATGTCTAAAGCCGTTGAGCGCGCTCAGGTCAAAGTGGAGCAGCGCAATTTCGATATTCGGAAAAATCTGCTGAAATATGATGATGTCATGAATGATCAACGCAAGACGATCTTTGAGCAGCGCTTGGAATTCATGACCGATGATGATGTCTCTGACGTCATCGAAGATTTCCGTCATCAGGTCTGCGAGGGCCTGATTGATACCTATGTGCCGAAAAAGGCCTTTGCCGAACAATGGGATCTGGAAGGTTTGAGCGAAAAGTCTCGCGAAGTCCTGCTTATGGACCTGCCGTTTAAGGACTGGGCCGAGGAAGAGGGCATTGCAGATGAAGAAATGCTGGAACGTCTCCGCAATACAGCGGACCAAATGGTCACCGAACTGTCCGGGTCGGTTGATGAAACCGCTTACCGCGACGCTGAAAAACAAGTCTTGTTGCAGGTAATTGACAGCAATTGGCGGGAACATCTCCAGCATTTGGACGCGCTTAAATCGGTCATAGGCCTGCGCGGCTATGGTCAACGGGATCCGCTGAACGAATACAAGTCCGAAGCCTTTACACTGTTTGACAAATTGCTCACAGATTTGCGTGAAGGCGTGACTCAGGCCATTCACCGGCTTTTGATCAATGTTCAGATGCAAAGACAACAGGCCCAGCAGCAACAAGCGGCGCCGCAACAGGCTCCGGATATGACCCAAGCCCGCTCTCCCATGGAGGTTGTGGCCCGGTCCAGCGCTGAGCTCAATGATGACTTTGATCCAAAGATGCTTGAGGGGATCTCCCGCAATGCGCCGTGCCCGTGCGGGTCAGGCGATAAAGTCAAGCATTGTCACGGTAAAGCTTAACCGCTTATTTTCCATTTTGCCCTAATTATGGGCGAGGGCGCACAAAAGTGCAGCGTTCGCATGGTATTCTGGTGAATTGGTGCAGTTTAGGTCGAACTGACCGAAAAAATCCTGTTTCCAGCATCCATGAGTTGCGCGGCGTGAAAGTTTCGCCGCGCTCAAGCTGGAGAATAAAATGAAAAAATTACTTGTTGGGTCTCTCATCATTCTGGGTTCGTCCGCTGCTGTAACAGCTAGCGCAGACGACTTCGGTGTGACGGCGACTATTGACTATACAACCGATTATGTTTTCCGGGGCGTTAGCCTGGCGGAAAGTGCAATTCAGCCGGGTGTTGAGGTTGCGTTTGGCGACGCTTATGTCGGGGCCTGGGTTTCAACCGCTATTGGTGATACGTCGATTTTTGCCGGTGATGAGCTGGACCTTTATGCGGGATATGGTCTGAGCCTGTCGGATGATCTAAGCGCAGATGTCGGCATCACTTATTACCACTATCCGCAAGGCGGCGGTCTGTTTGAAACCGATGACGGCGCAGCCGGAACCTACGAAGTTTTCGCGGGCTTATCCTATGATACGGTTTTAAGCCCCAGCCTGTACGGCTATTATGACTTTACACTTGAAGCTTTCACGGTCGAAGGTGGATTGGGGCATTCATTGGAATTGGGTGGTAAATCCTCCCTTGATCTTGGTTTGACAGCCGGCCTGGTCGATGGTGACGGGTTCTCATATGAGTATGGCCTGCTATCAGCGGCTCTAGGTTATGCGTTCACCGAAGATGTGTCGGCTTATGTAGGGGCAAATTATGCGCTGAGCTCAGAAGACACGCTGATCGGGAGTCCGACGATTGAATTTGATGATATTGATTTGGACTTAGGCGACAACAAGCTGTTCTTTGGCGCAGGTGTTTCGGCCGGTTTCTAGAGTAAACTGCGACCAATATTTAAAAACTTATCCTTTCGCTTCTGGACAAGGTCCTTAGGCGAAAGGTCAGAGAGTTCTCCTAGGGTGGTCACAATGGCCGCCCCTGTTACTTTGACCATATGATCCGGATCACGATGCGCGCCCCCAACAGGCTCTTTGATGATCTTATCAATGACCCCCAGCTTTTTCAAATCCTGTGCCGTGATCTTCATGGCTTTGGCCGCATCTTCGGCCCGTTTACCGTCGCGCCAGAGAATGGAGGCGCAGCCCTCGGGCGATATGACGGAATAGATTGAATGTTCGAGCATCATAACCTTGTCGGCGGTAGCGATCGCCACGGCACCGCCTGATCCGCCTTCGCCGGTGATCACCGTAATAAACGGTACTTTGAGTGATAGGCCCCGATCAATCGAACGAGCAATCGCTTCGGCCTGACCCCGTTCTTCTGCGCCGCGCCCGGGATAGGCCCCGGCCGTGTCCACAAAGGATAAGAGGGGCAGAGAGAACCGCTCGGCCATATCCATGAGGCGGACGGCCTTTCGGTAACCTTCTGGCTGCGCCATGCCAAAATTATGTTTGACCCGGCTATCGGTGTCCTTGCCTTTTTCGTGGCCGATAATCACGACGCCGCGTCCTCGAATTTTTCCGAGCCCGCCCATCAACGCATCGTCATTTCCGAATTTCCGATCCCCGGCCAGCGGCGTGAAATCTGTAATCAGCCCTTTGATGTAATCACTAAAATGGGGCCGGGCTGAGTGGCGGGCCACTTTGGTTTTTTCCCAGGCGCCCAGCTTGGCGTAGAGCGTCTTGAGTTGTTCGCGGGATTTTTTCTTAAGCGTATCCAGTTCATTTGCGTCACCACCGGATTGTTCCAGGGCTTCAATCTTGCTGTCGATTTGGGCGACGGCTTGTTCAAAATCCAGATAGGTTTGTGGCATGCGCTTGGTTGGTCTCGTTCTTAAAGCGCCGGACCATATCAGAGACGGCCCAAAGGGCAAGAAATCTTATTATGGACCGGATTGTAAGGGAGGCTTTGGATTGGGGTACCTGGCCATATGTTTCGGCGGGTTAGTGTATATCAATCCGGACCCTTAGAAAGAGGGTGCATGTCAAAGACAAGCGCCTTTAAGCGCTCATCCAGCACATGGGTATAAATTTGGGTCGTGCTGATATTCACATGTCCGAGCAGCGTTTGCACGCTGCGTAAATCAGCTCCATTGGCCAAAAGGTGCGTGGCGAATGCATGACGCAAAACATGAGGCGAGATATTGGACGGCGGAATTCCGGCTTCAATCGCCAGTTCCTTTAGTAATTGTGCAAACCGCTCGCGCGTCATGTGGCCGGATTTAGACGAGGACGGAAACAGGAAATTTTTTGCCCGTTCTTTTGCGTCTATCTTGGGCGGCATAGACTTGCCCCGTACGGCCAACCACGCTTTTATGGCATCAAGGGCTGGCGGTGTTAGGGGGACCACACGTTCCTTGCCGCCCTTGCCTTTGATCATTAAACACTGATCCCGTCGCTGCACGCCGCGGACGGTCAACGAGACGAGCTCACTAACGCGCAGGCCCCCCGCATAGAGAATCTCGAGCAAACATAATCGACGAAGCCCCGCCGGGCTCTTATCCTGATCCGCCGCGTCAAACAGACGAGTCACATCATCTTCGGACAGGATTTTGGGCAGAGGCCTTCCCTTCTTGGGACCGCGTAGATTTTGCGCCGGATTGTCTTTGCGCAGATCATCCAGCTGCAAGAATTTGAAAAACTGTTTGGCGGCGGACAATTTGCGCGCCGCGGTCGACGGCGCTAATCCGGCCCGGCCCCACACGCTCAAAACCTTCTCCAGATCATCGGTTTTCGCCTTGAGCAGATCTTTGCGTTTTAGCGCGGCCTGCCACCCCTCAAGATCTCGTCGATAGGCGGATAGCGTATTATCAGACGCCCCCCGTTCCGCTTGCATCATCTCAAGAAATGCGTCGATGGCCCGGTTCGCGTTCAAGGCTATTCCGGGATTCCGTCACTGAGGAAATCCAGCGCGGCCAGACGGGCCGCTTGTTCTGATAGACCCGCCTTGTAAAGACCCGCGACCACTTTGAACAACGTATAATCAGGGACGCGCGAATTGCCATCTTGTTCCAGTAGGCTGACGGCTCGCAGGGCGGTTTCGGCGACAGACTGATTATGACTGGCAATATCAAATGCGAACAGGTCCCCGCTCATGCGCCCTAAAATGGGTTTATCTGAAATCACACTTTTGGCCGTATCAGATAAGTTCGCGCCAAGCGCGTGGGCTAATAGGGCATCACGCAAAGCCCGCGTCCGTTTGCCAGGCTTCTCCAGACGATTATCGATATCGGACCCTAGATTCCCGCCAAAAAATCCATTTCCAAGGGCGTCAGCCGCCAAGGCGATCCGGTCCTGGGCGGGTGGATTACTCTCCAGCGCGCCGTGTATTTGTTGCAATGCCCCCAGATCATTTCGGATCACAGCCGCGCGGGCCAGAAGCGGCAGGTCACTCACCAGCACCTGAGAATAGTCAACGAGCTGTAATTGTGAACCCATCAAGCCGACAAAGCGGTCAAATCCGCCTCCATCCTCAGCGCGGGATAGAAGCGCAATCAGGGCCGGTATACGGGTTTCAAATCCCCCGCTCTGAGCCAGATTGTAAAGTTGATAAAACCCGGCGGCGCTTGGATCAGCTACAGCTGAATCCAGAGTTGGCTCTGTTGGCGCGCCCACACCACCGGCCAGACCGGCATCGACCATGGATTGTTGCGGCGCAAAGCTCTCGATCACCTCGCGCATCTGGGCATCGCTAAGGGCGGGGCCAGCATGCATCAGAGCCGCAAGACGGATTGTTGGTGGTGCCTGAACATTAAACACGGCCTGAGCGGCGGCCGTGGCCGGTTTTTTGCCCTCCGGCCAGTCGAGACCCGCTTGGCTCATCATGGCAATATGTAAGGGCGTCGCTGGCATTCCGTTTAAATCCGGGGCGCCGGGAACGCCGGTCATATGACGCAGCAGGCGTTCGAAAAAGGGGTCTTGCTCACCAGCGTTCTTGAGAAGATCCAATGTCAAATCCGCGGCGGCTTTTTCGTTGCGCTCGATATGACAAACAGCGCGCAATTTCATCCAATACGGCTCAGAGCGCCCTTCCATGATAGAATCGGATTTTTGGCAGGCCTGATCCATATTGCCCGATAACAGCGCCAGATCAGCCTTTAAGATATCGGATGTCCCAAGTCCTGGAGAGCGCTGGGCAATATCCTGCGCCGCCGCCATTTCGGACAAACGAATAATCCCGTTCATTCGGGTCACCGGAAAACTGCCGTCACTGTCCCCGGATGGCGGAGCGCCGGGCGATAGCAAAACACGGCGCGCCAGGTCCCGCGCGATCGGGTTCTTGTAATATTCCGGTAGTTCATCAATCAGGCTTTCGGCCAGGTCTGCAGAGGTCCCGTTCCAAAGCGTGGAGGACAAAGCCCCGGAGCCCGCATCAATAGCGCCTGGTTCAAAAGACTGAGCACTTGATAGCTCTCCGACTTCCAGACCTTGAGCCGCTGCAAGGGGCGCAGCGGTTATCATCAACGCTCCGAGGCCCGTTAGGGATATCAATTTGGTGGTTTTCATTTAACGCTCAAAATTATCTTCTATGTCGATCGTGGTCATCTCCGTATTTGCATTTTCGGGGCCAGTTTGGCTCAGAAGCCACAAAAACAGGCCGCCGCCGATCAGAAGAATGAATATTAAAAGCGCACCCAGTTTTTTCATCGTGGTTGTCCTTTTTATGCTTTCCTCTTGAGCATAACCGCTTTTGGCGACATAGTAAGAAAAATTTTCACGCCGCGCGCATATTGTTGTTTGCGCGCCGTAGATGACAGGAATTAGGCACATGCGGCCGGTCAATCGCGCGTTACGCGCTCAACCCATAGCTCTCGTCGGGCTGATGGGCGTTGGTAAAACGACCGTTGGGCGACGTCTAGCCCGGCGGCTCAGCGTCCCTTTTTACGATTCTGACGAAGAAATTGAAAACGCGTCAGGCCGGACGGTCGCTGGCTATTTCAAGGATCACGGCGAAGACGATTTTCGGGCAGGAGAGCGACGCGTCATCGAACGAATATTGGACGGAAGTCCGCTTATCCTGGCAACGGGGGGCGGGGCTTTCATTCCCGAAGAAACCCGGACCATCCTGCAGGAGCGGGCCATTACGGTCTGGCTCAAAGGAGATTTTGAAACCATTATGGAACGGGTGAGCCGAAAAGATACGCGGCCTCTTCTCAAAGTTCCAGACCCCCGTGCCCGTATGCGGGAGTTAATGGATGAGCGCTACCCGATCTACGCCGAGGCCCATGTCACGGTTCCCATTGCCAAAGGACCCCATATACGGACGGTCAATAAAGTCGTGCGCTACCTAGAGCGTCACGTAAAAGACGCCAAAAAACGACAACGGGTGAGTTCGGCAAAATGAGCGACCCACGAACAGTCAGAGTCGATTTAGGTGCGCGCAGCTATGATATCCTCATTGGACCGGGGCTGTTGTCAGATCTCGGGCATTGGTTGGAACCTGTCGCGCCCAAAGGTAAAATTCATGTGGTCACCGATGAAAACGTTTATGGTCATTACAGCCGCTATCTGACCACATTGGACCGAGACGCCAGTGTCACGGTCTTGCCGGCAGGAGAACATCAAAAGCGTTTTGAGGTTTTACAAAACCTGTTGTCGGACATGTTCGCCGAAGGACTAGACCGCAACGATACACTGATGGCATTTGGCGGGGGCGTGATCGGAGACCTGAGCGGATTTGCAGCGAGCATTTACAAACGCGGGTGCCGTTTTGTTCAAGTGCCGACGACTTTATTAGCGCAGGTTGATAGTTCTGTGGGCGGCAAGACAGCGATTAATGTCCCGCAGGGTAAAAACCTGGTCGGGGCGTTTTATCAACCGTCTCTGGTGCTCGCGGATACGGATGTTTTGAAAACCTTGCCAGACAGAGAATTAAAGGCCGGCTACGCCGAAGTCGTGAAATACGGGCTTTTAGGCAATCGGGATTTTTTCGGCTGGCTGGACGACAATGGAAAAAAGGTTTTGTCTCTGGACCCGGACGCGGTCGGGGAGGCCATTGCCACGAGCTGTATGATGAAAGCGGCCATCGTCGCTGAAGATGAGCAGGAGCGGGGCATGCGGGCGCTCCTTAATCTGGGCCATACCTTTGGTCATGCGCTCGAAGCTGAGGCCGGATATAGCAACCGCCTGCTCCACGGCGAGGCGGTAAGCGCCGGTATGCAAATGGCTTTTGAATATTCAGCGGCGCAAGGCCTTTGTTCCAAAGACGAGGCCCGCCGCGTCGAACAACACCTGGCGGCGACGGGTCTGACCCGCATTGCTGATGTTGGCGAGTGGCTTGGCGATACGGACGCGCTTATGACCCATATGGGCCAGGACAAGAAAAATGAAGGCGGGGCACTGACGCTTATACTCGCGCGCGGAATCGGCGACGCTTTTGTGCAAAAAGGCGCCGCCAAACCCGATGTTCGCAACTATCTGAAAACTCTGATATAAAACTGATATGATTGAAGCTCTCAAAGACCCGGCTGTATTTTTACCAATGCTCGCCGTATTTTTCCTTTTGTTTATTTCGGCCTTTTTCTCCGGCTCGGAAACGGCGCTGACGGCCGCCTCGCGGGCTCGTATTCATGCGGCCGAACGGGATGGTAGCAAAGCCGCAGGGATTGTTGCCCGATTGCTGGCACGCCGCGAACGCCTCATCGGCGCGCTCTTACTGGGCAATAATATGGTCAATATTTGCGCCTCCGTGATGATGGGCGGCGTAATGGCCAAACTCTTTGGCGACACAGGCTTTGCTTTGATTATGGCGACTGTGGTGATGACCGTATTGATCCTGATTTTCGCCGAAGTGCTCCCGAAAACTTATGCGATCACCAGGCCTGACCAAGCCTCTCTCATGGTGTCCCGGCCCGTCAATGTGATTGTTGCCATATTTGCGCCCATCGTATTTGTGGTTCAGGTGATAGTGAACTGGGTGCTGCGCCGCTTCGGTATCGACAGTGAAGCCTCACCTTGGACGGCGGCAGATGAAATTCGCGGCGCGGTGGATTTGCACCACCAAGAAGGCGGTGTGGCCAAAAGTTCCCGGGACCGGATTATCGGTGTGCTCGAACTGGATGAGCTAACCATCGAAGAGGTTATGGTGCACCGCAAAAATATGGTTATGGTCGATGGTTCGCTCTCCTCAGAGCAAATCCTAAAAGAAGTTCTGGAATCCGGTCATTCCCGCCTGCCCGTGTGGAAAGATGACCCGGACAATGTCATCGGCGTGCTCCACGCCAAAGATATGCTCAAGGCCCTGTCAAAAAAAGACGGCGATGTAACGGGACTAAATATTGCCAAGATTTGCCGGGATGCTTGGTTCGTGCCGGAAACCACGTCCGTGGTCAAACAGCTCAGAGAATTTCAACAAAAGCGCGAACACTTCGCCATTGCTGTGGACGAATATGGCGCGCTCATGGGCGTAATTACACTCGAGGACATTCTCGAGGAAATCGTCGGCGATATTCAAGACGAATATGACGATGAATTTCCGGGTATGGAACGCCATCCAGACGGCTCTATCACCATAGCCGGCGATATCCCCATCCGTGATCTAAACCGTGCCATGGACTGGAAATTGCCCGACGATGAAGCGGTGACAATAGCCGGACTAGTGATTCATGAAAGCCAGACAATCCCAGAAGAAAAGCAGACCTTTTCTTACTATGGCTACCGATTTGAAGTCTTGGAGCGCCAACGCAACCAGATCAAACGGTTGAAAGTCACCAAGTCTTTTGAACCGGATCAGCGCAGTGAATGATTCAGAACACGATGAGGTGATCCGGCCGGTTGCCGCGCCGGATTATCAACAAACAGAGCCGCCACGCAAGCATGGCGATTTTTATTCCCGGTGTGTGTTTTTGCTGGCTATCCTCGTCGGCCTGGCGGCCGTCATTCTTTCCGGGGTCGCCTTTGCGGGCTTTGCGGAAAATGACCAAAACCCTACTCATCTTATGTCGGCATTTGGGACAAGTTTCGGAACCGGCGCTCTGGCCTTTGGCCCTATGATTTTGGCGGCTATTTACGCGCGCACGGCTATTTATACCCCTTTACCCCGATATAGGGCTCTGATTGTCATTTTGCTGATGCTCCCTTGGTTCGTCTTAGCTTATTTCATCTTTAAAATCGGCGATATATGGCGATTAGTGGCCATGACTGGGACGCTTGTTGTGCTATTTATAACGATCTGGGCCGCCCGTTTTCTTAACGCCCGATAACCTCTCACAAACCCTTCACACCAAGTTTTATTGAAAAACTTGGAATCCCTCCCTATATTTTCAGCATGCGTTCAGGGACGGGACGTTACAGACATAAACATCCTAGCTAAGGAGGATCGATATGAAGGCACTTCGCCATCTCGTTCTAGCTGCATCGGCCGCCGTACTGGCCGCCTGTGCCTCAACTACCCCTTATCAGCCCGCTTCCGCGCCTGGAGCCTTTGACGGCTACTCGCAAACCATGCTGGACAACAGTACGGCCAAGATCACATTTGGCGGGAACGCCCTGACCAATCGTGAAACCGTCGAGAACTATCTATTATACCGCGCCGCCGAAATGGCTGTAGAGCGCGGCTATGATCATTTTAGCCTGATCAATCAGGACACGGAAAAAAATACCCGCGTCAATTATCAGCCATCGCTAGGCTCAGGATATGGCGGTTATGGGTATGATCCTTTTTTCCGCTACTCATTCTACCAGCCCCGGCAGGGATGGTCGCCATTTAACCGTTATAGTTTTTGGCGGCGCGGCATTCATCGTGACCGCGGGTTTGGATTTATGGGCCGTAGCAATGATCCGTTCTACCGCGATCAGTTCCGGGTCCGCGAAACAAGCAAATATCGAGCTAGCGCTCAGGTTGCGTTCGGACGAACCGCGACGCCGGGATCTGATCATATGTTCAACGCCCGCGAAATCCTGGCCAATCTGGGCCCGAGCATTGTTCATCCGGAAAACTAGTTTTAAATAAACCCCGACTTTAACCCGCTTGTGGTCAATCCGCAGGCGGGTTTTTTAATGACCTGACGGCATGCTTCTGCTAGCCAAATTGCTCAAAGGGAGATCGATGTGGACGAAGCAAAATTCTGGCAGATTATTGAGGCCTCCGGGGATGACAACCGAGACCGGCAATGCGAAAAACTAGCCGCCCAATTACAGCGTCTTGATCGAGATGACCTCATTGCTTTTGATCGAGAATACCGCCTGCGCCTGAACAAGGCTTATCACTGGGATTTATGGGCGGCGGCCTATACCATTAATGGCGGGTGCAGTGACGATAAGTTTGACTATTTTTGTGATTGGCTGATCGCCCAAGGCGAGAGCGTGTTTTACACAGCCCTGCAAAATGCGGAGTCTTTGGCGCTCGTAGCCAAACAGGACGAGATTGACTTTGAAGAGTTTCGCTATGTCATGGGGGAAGTTTACACCGACCGTTTCGGCGGCGACATTCCGTTCGACCCCGATACGCGCCGACCAGCAGAACCAACGGGCACGCCATTTGACGAGAGCGAGGAGGCCCTGCGGTCCGCCTATCCGGGACTTTACAAAACCTATTGGGGGGATGGCAGCGCCGCGCCCATTGAGAGCAATACGGCCGAGACCAGCGCAACCCAGCGCGCCTCGGATATTTGGGCGGACGATAAACCGACCCGGACCACCGGACAAAACCAGTCTGAACCCCGAGCCGAGGACCTTAATCCGTTTCTACCGCAAACCTCTTCGTCTTATAGGAACCATAGCGGATTGGCTTTATTCGGTATGGGCATCGTGATCTTTATAGGGGTCAGCGTCGTGTCGTCTTTCTTTGGCGGAAGCAATAAAACCGAGCGCGGCCCGTCCCAAATTTCCCTATCCACCGACTCCCCGCTTTATTTCGCCCGGCTCTGCGAATTGCGGGTAAAGTGGTGGGATCAAGACCGCATTCCCTCCGACGGTGTCGGCGATGTGTCAGCGCAGAGCTATCAACGCGTTCGGTCGGTCAAACCGGTGAATATTCGTAAAGACATTGACGGCCGCATTCGTTGGGATGTGGTGATCAAAACATCCACGGATAGTTTCAACTGCTCTGATTATGCCGATAATTATGGCGGCGAGATTGGCCGCAAAAACAACCCGGTATTGGAGAAAATACGGGAATAGGAGGGATTATGAAAAACAAAACCGTTTGGGTGACCGGCGCGTCCTCTGGCATTGGCCGGGCTATCGCCAAAACTTTCAGCGAACAGGGCGCAGACATTATTCTTTCGGGGCGCCGAGTTGAGGCATTGGAAGAAACCAAGGCGGTTTTGTCCACGGACGGATTGATCCTCCCCTTTGATGTCACCGATTACGATGCTCTGGCAGCGCATGTGGAGACGGCGTGGAGCTGGAAAGGCCGCGTAGATGTTCTGGTCAATAATGCGGGCATTACGCAGCGTAGTCTCGCCCTGCATACCGAGCCAGAGGTCTACACCAAGCTCATCAATATTGATCTGATTGCGCCCATCTGGCTGACCCAGCTTAATTTGCCTAGAATGGCTGAGGCGGGCGGGGCTCAGATTATCGCGATCAGTTCTGTAGCTGGACGTATTGGCGCACCGCTACGGACCGCTTATTGCGCGGCCAAGCACGGGCTGATCGGCTATATGGACGCGCTTCGGGCGGAAGTAGAGTTAGGCCATAACATTAAAGTGCTGAATGTCCTGCCCGGTTCGGTATCGACCAATATCGACGTCAACGCCCTCTCGGGCAACGGCGAGAAACACGGCAAGAAGGATGAGAATATTGCGCAAGGTAATGACCCCATGGACTGCGCTGCCGCGATTTATAAGGCCATGGTAGCGGGCAAGCGGGAGCTGATCTACGCCGAGGGACTCGAGCTTAATGTCGCCAAAATGCGCCACGAAGATCCGGAACAGCTCTTCACACTTTTGGCGCAGATGGGGGCTCAGACGGCTGCCGCCTATGAGGCCGGTGACGACAGCAAGGGCTATTGATGAAGCGCGTTTTTGGGTCTTTGGTTTTAGCGGCCTTTCTGACGGCCTGCGAAAAGCCGATGCCTGCAGGGGAGGGTTCGCCCGGCGTCGCTCAAGAACAAATTGTTGATATCAAGCCCGATATCCGACCCGTCCCGCCCTTGGGTCCAGAGGGAAAAATATATCAAGACGCGCTGCTCGAACTCATGGAAACAGACGGCTATATTGG
>CALDSY010000225.1 GCA_937924355.1 uncultured Caulobacterales bacterium | reverse complement strand
GACCTCGGCCCCTTGGGTATCTGCGTAGTGTTTCAGCCGCGCCTTGCCGCCCGGCACTTCCAACAAGGTGCGGTAGGTATCAGCATCCCAATGCCAGACCACTTCGTTTAACTCAAAGGCAGTGTTGAAAGCCCGGCGTTGCAGATCGGACGTTTCGGCCAGCACGCCAATGGATCCCAAAAGAAGTGTTGAATACGCCATATGTCTGTTCCCCGTGGTTTGGATGGTCGCGCACTCAGGCGTAACCGCGGCGGCAGGCAAAGAGTTCCGCGCTCAGATGCAGTTTTCCGGGCGCGGGCGCGCGGGCCCTCTTGCACCTTCCCGCGCCATCCCTATAACGCAGGACAATTTGCTTGCGCCCGCTGCGCAGGCTGCATCCACACCGGGGGGCCAAGATGCCAAAGCGTACCGACATCAAGTCGATCATGATCATCGGCGCGGGTCCCATCGTGATCGGTCAGGCCTGCGAATTTGACTACTCCGGTGCTCAGGCCTGCAAGGCGCTGCGCGAGGAAGGCTACCGGGTGGTTCTGGTCAACTCGAACCCGGCCACGATCATGACCGATCCGGGGCTTGCCGACGCCACCTATATCGAACCCATCACACCGGAAATGGTCGAGAAGGTCATTGCCAAAGAGCGCCCCGACGCGCTGCTGCCGACCATGGGCGGACAGACGGCGCTGAACACGGCGCTCAAGCTCGAAGAAATGGGCGTGCTGAAAAAATATGGCGTGGAGATGATCGGCGCTAAAGCCGACGTCATCGACAAGGCCGAAAACCGGGAGCGCTTCGCGGCGGCCATGACCAAAATCGGTCTGGAAAACCCGAAAGCTTCGATCATTACCGCCCCCGACGGCGACATCGCTCAGGGCGTGGCCGATGCCATGAAGCTGCTTGAGGAAACGGGCCTGCCGGCCATTATCCGTCCGGCCTTTACCCTTGGCGGCACAGGCGGCGGCGTCGCCTATAACAAGGTGGAATTTGAAGAGATTGTTCGCTCGGGCCTGTCCGCCTCACCGACCAATCAGGTGCTGGTAGATGAGAGCCTGCTGGGATGGAAAGAATATGAGATGGAAGTCGTCCGGGACAAGGCCGATAACTGTATCATCATCTGCGCCATTGAAAACGTTGACCCTATGGGCGTGCATACGGGCGACTCTATCACCGTGGCACCGGCGCTCACCCTGACCGATAAAGAATATCAGCGCATGCGCGATGCTTCGCTCGCCGTGCTGCGGGAGATCGGCGTTGAGACCGGTGGCTCCAATGTGCAGTTCGGGATCAACCCGGAAGATGGTCGCATGGTTGTCATCGAAATGAATCCGCGCGTTTCCCGCTCATCGGCGCTGGCGTCCAAAGCCACAGGTTTCCCCATTGCTAAAATCGCGGCCAAGCTGGCGGTGGGCTATACGCTGGACGAGCTGGACAACGATATCACCGGCGCGACCCCGGCCAGTTTTGAACCGACCATTGATTATGTGGTCACAAAAATTCCGCGTTTTGCCTTTGAAAAATTCCCGGGCTCAGAAGCGACTCTGACCACCTCCATGAAATCTGTGGGCGAGGCCATGGCCATTGGCCGGACCTTCACCGAGAGTTTCCAAAAGGCTTTGCGCTCCCTCGAAACCGGCCTGACCGGCATGAACGAAATTGAGATCGAAGCCGAAGACGGCAATTTGGACAAAGCTATAAAATCGCGCCTGTCCATTCAGGCCCCGGACCGTATGCTGGTGGTGGCCCAGGCTTTCCGTCACGGTCTGTCCGTGGAGAAAGTCCATCAATATACCTCTATCGATCCGTGGTTTCTGCGCCAGTTCGAAGCGCTCATGAAGGCGGAAACCCACATGATCGAAACAGGCCTGCCCAAAACAGAATCAGAGTGGCGGGCTATCAAATCCGAAGGCTTTAGTGATGCCCGCATTGGCGAGCTGACCGGTAATACAGAGCGCGATGTGCGCGCCGCCCGCCGCAAGGCCGGGGTCCGCCCGGTCTTTAAACGGGTCGATACTTGCGCCGCCGAGTTTGCCGCCAAGACGCCCTATATGTACTCCACCTATGAAGTGCCGAGCTTTGGCGGCGAAGTGGAGTGTGAAGCCCGCGTCTCCAGCCGAGACAAGGTGATCATTCTAGGCGGCGGTCCAAACCGCATCGGCCAGGGTATTGAGTTTGACTATTGCTGCTGCCACGCGGCCTTTGCCATGGCGGATCTGGATATTGAGAGCATCATGGTCAATTGTAATCCCGAGACCGTGTCCACGGATTACGACACCTCCGACCGGCTCTATTTCGAACCGCTGACCGAAGAAGATGTGCTGGAGCTGATCGAGACAGAAAAACAATCCGGCAATCTCAAAGGCGTCATCGTTCAGTTTGGCGGTCAGACCCCGCTGAAACTCTCTGAGGCTTTGGAGGGTAATGGTATTCCGCTGCTGGGCACGCCCCGCGACGCCATCGATCGGGCCGAAGACCGGGAGCGTTTTAAAGCCCTGGTCGAAAAACTGGATCTCAAACAGCCCAATAACGATATCGCCAAAAACGCCAAACAGGCGGAAGAGGCCGCTGAACAAGTGGGCTATCCGGTCGTCTTGCGGCCGTCTAATGTTCTGGGCGGGCGCGGCATGGAAATTGTCAGCTCAACCGAAGAGCTGCGCCGCTATGTCAAAGAGGCCGTGAAAGTTTCCGGCAAGTCGCCTTTACTGATTGATCAATATCTGCGCGACGCCATCGAAGTGGATGTGGACGCCATTTGCGACGGCGAGAATGTTTACGTGGCCGGGGTCATGGAACATATCGAAGAGGCCGGCGTGCACTCGGGCGATAGCGCTTGTTCTCTGCCGCCTTATTCGCTGTCGGACAAGATCATCAAAGAAATGGAAGAGCAGGCCGCCGCGCTGGCGCTTGAACTGGGCGTTGTGGGCCTGATGAATATTCAGTTCGCCATCAAAGACGACACGGTTTACCTGATTGAGGTGAACCCGCGCGCTTCGCGTACTGTGCCCTTTGTGGCCAAGGCCGTGGGGCTTCCCGTCGCCAATATTGCTGCCAAGGTCATGGCCGGTAAAAAACTCTCAGAGTTTGACCTCAGCGTCATCGACAAAGGCCAGATCGCCGTCAAAGAAGCGGTCTTTCCGTTCGCCCGTTTCCCGGGCGTGGATACGGTGCTCGGCCCGGAAATGCGCTCCACCGGAGAGGTCATGGGGCTTTCCGATAATTTCGGCATGGCCTTTGCCAAAAGTCAGCTCGGCGGCGGCGTTACGCTGCCAAGCTCCGGCAAGGTTTTCATCTCTGTGCGCGATCACCACAAAGCTATGATGGCAGAACTGGCCAAGGATCTGGTTGATCTAGGCTTCTCGATTATCGCCACAGGCGGCACCTGCAAATATCTGCGCGACGCCGGTGTGGAAACGGAATATGTGCGCAAGGTCCATGAAGGCCGCCCGCATATTGTGGATCAGATGAAAAACGAAGAGATCGTGCTGGTGTTTAACACCACCTCGGGCAAGCAATCTTTGCAGGATAGTTTCTCTCTAAGACGCACAGCCCTGACCCAGCGCATTCCCTATTTCACCACGGCCGCCGCAGCCAGTGCCTGCGTCGAGGCCATCAAGTCTCTGTCAAAAGATGATTACGAGGTCATGAGCCTGCAGACTTTGGCAGGGTAGAGGCAGAAGGGGAAAACCCGTCTTTCCAACAGGTCTTAAAATCTGGACGGCCGCCGGAGAACGCCGCGGAATAGCCAGTAGAGGCCCGCTAAAATCAAAATAGCCCCGCCAGCAAGCATGGCTTCTGCCCCATCTGTTCTGGGCGTATTTTTAATAACTGCTTTCGATGGGTCATCAGGATTGATATAAATCTGTATCATTTCGTCAGCATTTTTCGCCCTCAGCAAGCTGCGATAAATGGCTTTCTGGTTCTTATATCCTGATCGGCCGTAATCCCATTTATGCGGGAGACTATACCGCGTGCCCTTATAGGTTTTGCCATTCCACTCATAGTCATATTTGACGTCAACGCGATGATATTTCCGGTTATCATCATCAACCTTCTGGCGCATGTCAGCCCGATCCACCACCGCTTCATGGGGTATCCATCTTTCCATTTCGACGCGGTTTTTTTCAAAAACCTTAGGTGAGAAATATAAAAGCAGCGCGCCAATGGCGAATAATATAGATCCGATGATCCGCGACAAAGTCACGGCGTATCGGTCATCCTTGGGAAGACCTTCCAGTCTGGCAGGACTTTGAGCAGGAGCCCTCTGGCATAGTGCCATCCTACACCCAGAAAGACGATGGCCATGCCTAGGATCACAAGTGTGATGGCCACAATTGAGGCCGGTTCAGCGGCGGTCCCGCCGCCATCAGCGACCC
Source organism: uncultured Caulobacterales bacterium (assembly GCA_937924355.1). GTDB lineage: Bacteria > Pseudomonadota > Alphaproteobacteria > Caulobacterales > Maricaulaceae > JACOMS01. The sequence goes on along the minus strand of CALDSY010000225.1, from coordinate 2,532 downwards.
GGCCGGCCACATTAGAATTGCGCACCATGAGCCCGATAGCCATGGCCGCATACCCCAAGGATGAGGCCACCAGGGCCCGGCGGTTCAGGGCCAATCCGGTCACGGTCAGCAGGCCGATCATGGCCATGACTTTCCACTCTTCGCCCGGATAAGGAATGGGAATGGGAAAAGGCAGCTCAAAGCCCGGCAAGGCCCGTAACACCTGCAGCGCCCCTAACACCAGACCGAGCCCGTTGATAATCAGCGGCGCGCTGACAAGGTGCAGCCAGAAGGCATTGTCGGAAAACCGGGTCACCCGGTCTGGGTCCCGCATGTCATAAACCACAGCCACAATAATGGTGGCCAGACCCCCCAACAAAAACACCCAGCCAAGATTGCGCTGCGCCAGTTCGGGGGCGACGGAAAACACGACGGTGTAAAACAGATAGAGGAGCGCAATCGCCATGAGCGCCATGCAGAACGGCAATCGAATGCGCCAATAAAACAACAGCATCGCCAGAAATGTCACGCTGGCGACGGCAATCTCAGGCGCAACCGGAAGATCACCGATGAGATCGCTCATGCCCAGCTGCACAAACCACAAATAAGAGAACGCACACACCAGAGTGGGCAGGTTTTGCTTGCGTTTGCGGCCAAAATGATTGGCGAATAAAAACATAATCACAGCGCCGCCAAGAAACATATAGGATCCACCCAGCATTCCACTGATAATCCCGATACCTATGGACAGCAGAAACAGACCCATGGCGATAAACACGTCGGCAAAGCTGCGCATGAAGCGCATATCTTCTTCATTGCCGATTTCGGCGACGGGTTCCGTAGCAGCTTTGACTGTGGATCCTGCCTTGCCGAGCATACGATCGGCCTGATCCTTGGTTATAATCCCCGCCTCAAGCGCGGCTTTAATTTGGTCAGGTGTCATATCAGTCATAGGGCGAGGCTATAATAAGATGCGCCCTATGAAAAACAAAAAATGCGAAAACAAAAGCGAGACAACAAACACGAGAACAAAAAAACCGGGCCCCGAAAACGCGGCCCGGTCAAACCATAAAGGGAGGTTTGAAATTTAGCCGTATGCGCTCTCGCCGTGCAGCGCGCGGTCGAGACCTTCATACTCGGCTTCGTCATTGACCCGCAGGCCAAGAACCGCCCGGATGATCAACAGAATGATCGCCGTGACAATGGCCGTGTAGAGAATAACCGCGCCCGTGCCGATCAGCTGGGTCATGAAATCCCCGTCGCCCGTACCACCCAAAGCTTTGGACGAGAGGAATGGCAGTGTCAGAATGCCTAGAATACCGCCGACACCGTGAACAGCAAACACGTCCAGACTATCGTCGAATTTCAGTTTCACCCGGATCAGATTGACCGCAAAGTAACAGACCACACCCCCCAGAAGACCGATGAGAAGTGCGCCCGCTGGCCCAAGAACACCCGCTGCCGGAGTGACGGTCGCCAGGCCAGCAATCGTGCCTGTGGCCGCGCCGACCAATGTGGACTTTTTGTTTTGAATGGCCTCAAGGGCGATCCAGGACAGTGTCCCCATGGCCGCTGCGATGTGCGTCACAAGCAGCGCCATGCCAGCACCGCCGTCCGCGGCCAGCTGTGATCCGCCGTTAAATCCGAACCAACCCACCCAGAGCATAGACGCGCCCATCATAACAATGGCCGGACGATGGGGCGGCTCTATTTCGTTGGGGAAGCCTTTGCGTTTGCCCAGCATGATAACGAAAACAAGCGCTGCTATACCCGCTGTGGCGTGAACTACCAGGCCGCCTGCGAAATCCGTGACGCCTTTATCAGCCAGCCAGCCGCCGCCCCAGATCCACTTACAGACCGGTGCGTAGACGAGTAAAATCCATAGGGCTGAGAAGGCCATGACCGAGCCAAATTTGGCCCGTTCCACAAAGGCTCCAACAATCAAGGCCGGCGTGATAATCGCAAAGGTCATCTGAAAGGCCAGAAAGACGCTTTCCGGAATCGTGCCGCCATCCAGCACGCCGCCAAGCTCAAGCTTGTTCAGGAACAGATTATCCAGCCCGCCCCAATACGCGTTGCCGCCACTGCCAAAGGCGATGGAATATCCGGCGACCACCCAGACCAGCGTGGCCAAAGCGGCAATGCCGTAAACCTTCATGAGCACGGCCAGATAGTTTTTAGAACGGACCAGACCGCCGTAAAATAGGGCCAGTCCTGGCAGCGACATAAACAGCACTAGGGCCGTGGCCGTTAAAATCCAGGCCGTATCCCCGGCCACGATGGCATCGGCGGCAAAAGCCGGCGACGCCGATAAAAGCGAGAGGCCTATGGCTCCCAGGATTGATTTTGTTTTTGACATGTCTTTCCCTCAACACATTTGTGCAATTTCGTAGGTGCCGAGCTAAGTCTTGTGCGCCCGCAGCTCGAATCCTTCGCCGCCGGGTTTTGGGGATTGCCAAGATGCGCCTTTATATGAGGCACAAAAAACCCGCTTTGCACAAAAGAAGTGCGCAGCGGGTTTTCATGTGTGGGCAAGCCCACAAGGGAAAGGCC
>CALDSY010000224.1 GCA_937924355.1 uncultured Caulobacterales bacterium | reverse complement strand
CGCGCCGGAACTGTGGTCTGTGTGCGAGCCGCAAGAGTTTCTCCGGCCGGGACCGTGTCCTGACCGGAACGGCTAAAAAAACGCCTTAAGAATCCCCCTTTCTCCTCGGAATTCTGTTTGGTCACCTTTGCAGGACTTGGTTTCGGTTTCTCGGCCTTTCGCGGTCGGGGCGCAGCGATGCCCGTTTGACCCGTTATCTTTCGGATGTCCTCGGCATTTTCCATATCTTCGATTTGCTTGAGCGAAGATTGCTGGCGCTTGAGCGTTTCATCAGTCGATTGGAGTTCTTGTACCGTCCGGGCAATATCCGTTTTCACACCGGTCAGCTTCTGCACGAGGTCTTCTTTGGATTTTTTCAATGCCTTAAGATTCGATTGTTCTTTCTCCACATTTTGTCGCGTTTTGTCATAGGCGGATTTTAACTCGCCCATTTGTTTTTCGTGAGCCGATAATTTTGTGTCGGCGTCGCGACGTTCCAGCTCCAGCGTATCCCGTTGGGATTTTATCTTATCCGCTTCGGCTTTCACACCCGACAATGTCTTTAGAGCTTCTGCGGCTCGCATTTTGGCGGCCTCGACCTCTCTCAAGGCCTTTTCATGGGCGCTTTCAGCACGCTCGAGTGATTTGAATAGCTTTTCGTTGCCTTTTTCCAGGTCCTGTATGGATGTCTGGACTCGAGCCTTGGCCGTTTTTAGCTCGCTGAACCGGCCTTCTTCGCGTTTGACAGCCGCTTTGGTTTCCGCCTCGTCTTTCTGCGCTTGAGACAGTGATTTTTCCAGCCGAACCAATCGCTTGTCGCCTTCGGAAATTTCTGTTTCAGCCGATTCTTTTTTGGCACTGAACCCTGAGATAACGTCTTGCAAACGGGCCTTTTCGGCTTTGGTGTCGGATATATGACCTTTAAAGAATTTGCGGGCATCTGAACGCTCTTTTTTGAGGCGCTCAGCTTCGGCTTTCAGTCGGGCTTCTTCCGCCAGACGGACCTGTTCGGCCCGGCGCTCTTCCTCGAGACGGCGCTCTCTTTCCAGTCGGCGCTGTTCTTCCATGCGCTTGCGTTCAGCGTCTTCAAACGCTTTGGCGGCCCGTTCCATTTCCGCGATTCGGTCCGCTTCTGCCTTGAGGGCTTCGTCCGCTTTACGCGCCGCTTCGAGAGCGGCGGCCTGAGCGGCCTCACGGGCTTTCGATGCGACTTCCATTTGGGCGCGGTATTCGGCGGCCGTTTTTTCTGCTTCCTTGGCGCGTTTTTCGGTTTCCGCCAAAGATTGGGCATCCATCGGCGCTGCCGCCCCGTTTGCTTTCTTCGCAAGCATGGCCGTTGAGCTGGCCTGGCCCCAATCCAGGGACGCCTTCAGTCCGAGTTCCCGGCTTTCGAGACAGATATTGTCACCGTCTTTTATTTTGCCGGCAAATTCCGCGGGAATTTCTACGATTGAGTAATCTTTCTTGGCGTGACAGTCGAGCAGCGTCCCCTTTTCCTGTTTCACCCAGCCTTTAGGCGATAACCATTCTTTTCCATTCCGGCTCAATGTGACCAGAAGCTGACTGCTTTCAACGACCTTATCAATTCTCAAATGGGTGGTACCTTCCACCCGCGTCATCACTGACTTCGCCATTACAGATCCCTCACCATTAATATTATAGTAACTCTTATAATCACCCTCAATGAGGGAGATAGATACCGATGCTAATCGGATTGTCTGTTGGACAAACAGCCTTGGGATGACTCTGCAACTTATCCACAGCGGGTCTGTGGATAACCACCGCTTCAAGTAGAGCTGATCCCCGTCGGCAGCAAAGATGAGACCGTATCAGGTAGGTTTTGACAAAGAATTTCCGTCAGGGTTTTGACAAGAATTCGTCTGGGGAAGGTCTTGCGATAGGTGAGGTAAACGCGCCTGTATGCCTTTGAATCATTGAGCTTTTCTGTCAAAAGTTCGGACTGAGTTCGCCATGCACCGTCCAAAGCCATAGCCGGAATAAGCGTGACACCAAATCCAGCCGTCACCATGTTGATTAAGGTTTCCATACTGGTGGCCCGAATTGTTCGGACTTGTTCGCGGGCATCAATCTTACAGACATCCAGGGCTTGATCCCGAAAACAATGACCTTCGGCGAGCAACAACAGCTCGTCATGGGGGAGATCCTCCACATGGATTCCCCTTAGGAGACGCAAATCATGGCGTTCGGGGAAAACCACCCAGAACGGCTCATCATAAAGAGGGATGGCCTCGAGGCGGTTATCATCAGGCGGCGTCGCGAGAATGGCGACATCCAAATCGCCATTTTCTAGGGCCTGATTGAGCCGCTCTGTGATATTCTCTTCAAATTGAACCTGTAAATTGGGCAGTTCTGCCCGGCAGTTTTTAACAAAATGAGGGACCAGATAAGGGGCGATTGTCGGAATAAAGCCCAGCTTCAGCTGTCCGCTATGGGGATCACCCGCTGCACCGGCTGTCATGCGGATGCGCGAAACCACGCCGAGGGCTTCTTCGGCTAATCGCACAATATCCGCGCCCACATCGGTCAAACGCACGGATTTATTGTCCCGTTCGAAAATAATGACGCCAAGCTCTCGTTCCAGCTTTTTAATCTGGCTGGACAGGGCCGGCTGGCTGACGTGGCAGCTTTCCGCGGCCCTTCCGAAATGGCCATGGCGGGCAACGGCACTAATATATGAAAGATCTCGAATATTCATAACCTATACTTATCAATTAAATAGAAACAATCAATTATACATATGAATAAATCGACTTTATCCTACTCCCCTTAGACAAAGATCCGGCCTAAAATCGGATCAATCCATCTGGACAATCAAAACACAGACCTCAGGGAGTATTCAATGAATGAAATGACCGTGAAGACCGAAGGCAAATGCCCGGTAATGCATGGCGGCGGCGGCATGAAAGGCTCAGCCGGCGGCGGCACAGCCAATCGTGACTGGTGGCCCAATCAGCTTAACCTCAATATTCTGCATCAAAATTCTGAAAAATCAGATCCCATGCATGCGGATTTTGATTATGCCAAAGAGTTCAAAAAGCTGAATTTCAAGGCGCTAAAAAAGGATCTGACCGACCTGATGACCGATAGCCAGGACTGGTGGCCGGCCGATTATGGTCATTACGGACCGTTTTTCATTCGCATGACCTGGCACGCAGCCGGGACATACCGTGCCCATGACGGTCGCGGCGGCGGCAATACGGGCATGCAGCGCTTTGCACCGCTGAACTCCTGGCCGGATAATGGTAATTTGGATAAGGCCCGGCGTCTGCTCTGGCCTATTAAAAAGAAATATGGCCGGGCTATCTCCTGGGCTGACCTGTTCATCCTGACCGGCAATGTGGCCATCGAATCCATGGGCGGCAAGACCTTTGGTTTTGGCGGCGGCCGCAAGGATATGTGGGAGCCGGAAGATGACACGAACTGGGGCGACGAGTCCGAATGGCTCGGTGACAAGCGTTACTCCGGTGATCGTGAACTGGCCGATCCGCTGGGCGCCGTGCAAATGGGTCTTATCTATGTGAACCCAGAAGGCCCTAACGGCAATCCTGACCCGATCGCCTCAGCCCGCGATATCAAAGAAACCTTTGGCCGTATGTCCATGAACCTCGAAGAAACCGTTGCGCTGGTCGCTGGTGGTCACACCTTTGGTAAGGCTCACGGGAATGGCGATGCCGATACACTCGGAAACGAGCCCGAAGGCGCCTCTATCGAGGAGCAGGGTTTTGGCTGGACCAATCCGAAAGGCGGCGGCGTCAATGCGGTGACCTCAGGGATCGAAGGGCCTTGGACAGATAATCCGACCCAGTGGGACAATGGCTATTTTGACGCTCTGTTTGGCAATGAGTGGAAACTCACCAAGAGCCCAGCCGGTGCCAATCAGTGGACACCGTCCAATAGCGACGCCACCCAGGCCCCGCAGGTTGACGGCAACGGGACTGTGCCGCTCATGATGACGACAGCGGATATGGCCCTGCGTATGGATCCGGAGTTTGAGCCGATCTCTCGCCGCTTCCATGAAAACCCGGATGAGTTTGCCGACGCCTTTGCTCGCGCTTGGTATAAGCTTCTGCACCGGGATATGGGGCCGCACAAATTGCTGCTCGGCCCTGAAGTGCCAAAGGCGCAAATCTGGCAGGATCCTATTTCTGGCAAAAAATCCAAGCTGACCGCCGCTGATGTGAAGTCGCTCAAAGCCTCCATCATGAAGTCCGGCCTATCCGTGACGGATCTGGTTGCGACGGCCTGGGCGTCTGCGTCGACATTCCGTAATTCTGACCGCCGCGGTGGATCAGATGGCGGCCGTCTGGCCCTGGCCCCGCAAAAAGACTGGGCCGCTAATGCCGGCACAGACAAAGTGGTCTCCAAGTTGAAAAGCCTTGCCAAGAACTTCAAAAAGCACGTCTCGTTGGCCGATATGATCGTGCTCGGCGGTGTGGCCGCTGTTGAGCAGGCCGCGCTGGATGCAGGCTACGAAGTGAAGGTGCCGTTCTCGGCCGGCCGCGGTGACGCCACGCAAAAAGACACGGATGTGGGGAGCTTTGCCTATCTCGAGCCCATGGCCGATGGTTTCCGTAACTATTTGCGCGATGGCCACACAGTCACAGCCGAAGAGCTACTGGTCGATAAGGCTCAGCTCCTGACACTGACAGCACCGGAAATGACGGCGCTGGTCGGCGGTCTGCGGGCCATGGGTGTGTCCGATGGTGATGTAGGCGTGTTCACAGACCGCCCCGGCGCTCTGTCCAATGACTTCTTCGTCAATCTTCTGGACATGGGTACCAAGTGGGAAGCCACAGGCAATGACAATGTCTTTGAAGGCAAAGACCGCGCCACGGGCAAGACCAAGTGGAAAGGCTC
>CALDSY010000223.1 GCA_937924355.1 uncultured Caulobacterales bacterium | reverse complement strand
ATGGATTTGATGTTCTGGCTTTGCCGTCAACGGTTGATGGCAATCAACGGGTCAATCCGGATATGGTCGTAAAATTCATGGATTTGATTTCTCGGCAATACAAAACTCTGGTTCTTGATATTCCGCGGATTTGGACACCCTGGACTCATGCCTCACTGGGTGCGGCCGACAAGATCGCCATGGTGTGTGATCTGAATATTCCGAGCCTGCATATGACCCGGGAAAAATACGCAGCCCTCGTTAAGTCTGTGGACTTTCTAGGCGGATTTGAAATCATCATGAACAAGTATGAAAAGAAAGCCTTCAGAAATGCGATTAATCTGACTGATGCACAAAAGCTCTTTCTCAACACACCCATTCGCACGATTACCCATCAAGGCAATCTTGTGCGCGATGCGCTTAATCGCGGCGAACCGGTTGGACACAGCTATTCCAGTTCAAAAGTCGCCAAAGATATTAAATTGATTTTGGATGATTGGGTGTTGCCCGTCACGTCTGAAATCAAGGCGGCTTAAGTCTTTATTAGGGCTGAATTTCAACTTGAATTTCAGGGTATTCTGTTAGGGGCGTGAGATGGGACGTTTTTCAAAAATATTAGGGGCGGAATCGCCCAATTATGTGCGGGACAAACAGGGGCATGATGGTGCCGAAACTGTTGCAGATGGTCCTGAAAGTTTGATCGAAAGCGTCAAAGACACACCAGCTCTTGCAAAGAAGGACCGCCGCAAAAACGAGGCGTTCTCGTCTCCGGAAGACCGGGCGCAGGCGCTGGAATCGCAAATTTATCTGCATGGCAAATTATTGGACGAAATCGATCTCAGCACGCTGGAAGGCCTGAGCGAAAGCGAAATGCGGCGCCATGTCAGTGTCGTCATTCGTGATCTAATCGCCAAGGAAAACCGCACGCTAAATCGTGACCAATTCAACGAATTGGTGTCCGGTATCATCAACGAAATGGTCGGGTTAGGTCCTCTCGAAGTCTTGTTGCAGGATGACAGCGTGTCGGACATTCTGATCAATACGCACAAACAGGTTTATGTGGAACGGGGCGGAGAGTTGGAGCTGTCCAATGTCTATTTCGCCAGCGAAGAACACCTAATGCGGATTATCAACCGGATCGTGGCGACTGTGGGCCGGCGCGTAGATGAGAGCCAGCCTTTGGCCGATGCCAGATTGCTGGATGGTAGCCGGGTGAATGTGGCCATACCGCCCTTGGCCGTCGATGGCCCGTTGGTTTCCATTCGGAAATTTTCCAAGAAGCCATTTACACTGGACAAGCTCGTGGAGTTTGACGCCGTACCAGACGGCGTCGCGCAGTTCCTTGCTGCAGCGTGCCGTGCTCGGGTAACGATACTGATCTCTGGCGGAACCGGTTCCGGTAAGACGACCCTGTTAAACGCGCTGTCGCAATCGATCAGTCATAAGGAACGCTTGATTACGATCGAAGATGCGGCCGAGCTGCAATTGCAACAACCCCATGTGGCGCGCATGGAAACGCGACCGCCAAATATCGAAGGTAAAGGCGAAATCCGTCAGCGCGAATTGGTCAAAAACGCCCTGCGGATGCGACCTGATCGCGTCGTCTTGGGCGAGGTGCGGGGCGAAGAAGCCTTTGACATGCTGCAAGCCATGAATACAGGTCACGAGGGGTCAATGGCGACCCTTCACGCCAACACGCCCAGAGACGCGATCACGCGTCTGGAGCAAATGGTTGCCATGGGGGATATGAAGATTACGCCAGAAGCTGTGGCGGGCCAGATCGCCAGCGCCATTGGGATCATTGTCCAAGCTCAAAGGCTCTCTGATGGTCAGCGAAAGATTACCTCTGTGGCCGAAATCACCGGAATGGAAGGCGCGGTCATTCAGATGCAGGAATTGTTCAATTACACTCGGACCGGGACGGGCCCCGAAAACGAGGTGATAGGCGAGTTCAGAGCGACCGGCATTCGGCCGAAATGCCTGCACGAAATCACAACCCGGAACATTCCGATACCCGAAGGCATATTCGAGCCCAAAGTACTTCCAATTGGACGCATTTATGAGGAAACCATAGCGGAGCGGATCGGACATGATGAATGATCCAAAAGCGCTGGTCCTTTTTTGTCTGGTCTTTGCCAGTGTGTTCCTGGCCCTAAGTGCTCTAGTGGGGGCTGGGCGCGAGATTAAACGCCGCCGCGCCCACAATAACTTGCATGAAAAGCTAAAAGACCGCGTCGAAACGGCCGATGAGTTACTGGCTAAAATGCGCCACGATAGAGGCCTGACCGATGATGGCTATTTTAACAGCCTAAATTATCGGGTCGGTAAAATGGTGACGCAATCCGGGCTCAATTTACGGGCCCATTTGGTTTACGTTGCCATGATCTTGCTGGCCGTTTCATTGTCCGCGGCCGGTCTGATGTATGGGCGTTCTGCTATCACGATTTCTTTGCTCTTCTTATTGGGCACACTATTACCACTCTTGATATTAAGGTTCTTTGTGAAGCGGCGACAACGCAAAGCGTCCCGGCAATTGCCGGAGGCCCTTGACGTTATTATCCGGTCCCTAAGGGCCGGACATCCTGTGCCGGTTGCATTGTCATTGGCGGGCCGGGAGCTGCCTGATCCTATCGGTTCAGAATTTGGTATGGCCTCTGATGAATTGGGTTTTGGCGGAACGGTCAGTACCGCCATTCAGCGCATGGCGGACCGGATCGGTCAGGAAGATTTTGATCTCTTTGCGGCCATGGTTCGTCTTCAGGAAAAAACCGGCGGCAATCTGGCGGAACTTTTAGAAGGCAATGCATCAACCATCCGGGCGCGTCAGCGCCTACGGTTAAAAATCAAGGCGTCTTCGGCCGAAGGACGGGCCTCCGCCCTTATTTTGAATGCCGCCCCCATAGGTCTATATTTCGTCATTCAGATGCTGGCCCCGGACTTCTTTGGCGAAGTTTCCGATAATCCGATTTTGAATTATGTGTTCTGCGGTATCATCATCTGGATGTTCATCGGCAATATGGTCATTCGCAAAATGATTAACTTCAAGGTATAGTCATGTTGTCCGGTTTCTCATCAAATGGATTAATATTGGGCATTTCGCTGGTTTTTACGGCCATCGCTTTTGTTCTAATATTTATGGCGATCCGGGAAGCCCTCGCGGATCAAAAGCTAATTAAAGCCCGGCTGGACGGCAGTTGGAACGATCAAGATACGGGCACAATCCTGCGAGGCAATAAGGCATTTGATAACTTCGCCAATCACCTGACACTTCCGGGTGAAGAAGAAATATCCAAAATCCGGGCGCAACTCGCTAGGGCCGGTTATTATGGTTCGTCCAGCGTAAAGACTTACTATGCTATCCGCTTATTGGCGATTGTTGGGCCGCAAATGATCTTCATGCTCGGCATGGCCTATTTTGCACCGGCCTTCGAGCCCATGCAGGCCGGGATGATCAGTATTGTGTTGATCGCTTTGGGTGCGCTTGCCCCCATTTTGTTTGTCCGATGGAAAGAAAGCCGCAGAACTCAGCAAAATCGAAACGGCTTTCCGGATATGATGGATCTATTGGTTGCCTGTATCGAAGCCGGTCTGGGAATGAACGCTGCCTTGATAAGAGTGGCGGATGAAATCGGCCATCGTTATCCGGCCCTTAAAATCAATCTGGACCTGTTGAATATGGAACTGCGCGCCGGACGCGAGCGTAATGTCGGCATGATGAATTTTGCTAATCGCGTCAATATGGAGGAAGCTCGCGCCCTGGCGGTGATGATCCGGCAGTCCGAAGAAATGGGCTCAAGCCTTGGCGGTTCGCTGCGGACTTTTTCTGATGAAATGCGCAATAAGCGTCAAATGCGAGCCGAAGAAAAGGCTATGGCTTTGCCGGCAAAAATGACTGTTCCGCTGATATTTTTCATTTTTCCCGCGATTATGGCTATCCTCCTAACGCCAGCTATTCTGAGGCTCTCCGAAGGGCTGGCCTTATGAGAACCGGACTCGTCATTGGACTATCGGTTATGTTGATGGGCTGTGCCTCCACACCCGAAGTCGACATTACGCCGGTTAGTATCGAGCCTGTCCAAACCATTAAGTCAGACCCGTTTGACGTCGAAGAGGTTTTTGCCGCCGCCCAATCGGATTTCAAAAACGAGAATTATTTGGATGCCTTGAACGGGTATAAAAAAGTCTTGGCTTATGACCCACAGCGCAAGGACGCCCTATTGGGGCAGGGGAAAGTTTTTCTGGCGCTCGGCGAGTATCAACAGGCTGCGCGCATTTTCTGGGATCACTCCTGGACAGAGGATCTATCCGGGGAACGTAGCTTTAAAATCGGGAAAATATTATCCGGGATTTACACGGCGCGTTACGAAAACTCTGTGAACGCCATCAATAATGGAATGGTCCTGAGCCCCAATGATCCACGTCTGTGGAATGCCAAAGGGCACTATCATGACAAACAAGGTGAATGGATGGACGCTTTGGCGTCTTATATAGAAGCCATGAAATCCGGAAAATGGCGCGCGGGAACTATCAATAATATGGGTATGTCGCTTTTGCTGCAGGATCGTCTCGAAGAAGCCCAAGACAAGTTTGAGCAAGCCATCGCCTTGACGCCGGGAAACAAAGTTTATGAAAACAATCTGCGGATGGTTTTTATTCTTGAGGGAGATTTGCAGGCGGCTTTGGACGACATTGATGAAGTCCGATCTGCTGATATTCTAAATGATGCGGGCTATGTTGCCATGTCGCGTCAAAAAACCAATATGGCCCGCCGCTTGTTTTTAAGAGCGCTGGATATCAGTCCAATTTACCATGCCAAGGCACAGGCCAATCTGGACAAATTAGAGGCGCTAGAAACCGCCGCCCGTCCGGAAACCGCCGGAACTTCGCCCTGAGGAACGCCGGATCGTGGGTCTTCTCGGTAGGCTTGTCCGGGGGGTCCTTGGAATAGACGTTCGAATGCGGGGACTACGCCGAGTTTGTCGCGACGCCCTTGGCAATCTTAAACCTTCGGTCCAGTCAACGCCGCCAAAATCATTGTCCGAATACCGGCGAATTGTTCTCTGTGCCCGTTCGATTTGTCGCCAAAGATTATCGCCGCTCATAGCGCCCGATAGAACCTGGATCAGGATGGCCCCCACCAGATCATTATCGAAAACAGAAGACGGCGCATCATAGCGGCGGTTCTTAAATTGACGCCGAACATCTTCGAGATCCCGCAAGGTCCGCTCATATTTTTTGATCAGCTTTTTGGCATCCTTATGATCATCTTCCAGCTCATCTGCCGCGCGCGCCAATTCTCTGATAGCTTCGATCGCGTCATCATCTTCGCGTGACGTGGTCTGCGCTGCCAGTCGCCGGAGATCTGAGTATTTGATCCGCCGAAGCCCCTCTGACACAATATTGATGGCGTCATTATAGGGACCGGTTTCACCCGCCGCCATTTGCTGATGCTTTGCCCGCAGCGTTTCATATTCTCGTTCGGCAGCGGCGATTTTTTCGTCAACCTTGTCGACCTTTGCCTGACTGTCGAGTGATTTTTTATGAAGCGCCGTTACGCCTTTGCGTTTTAAAATATCGGCTTCGAGGGCCTCCAGGTTCTCCCGAACCTCATAGACGTGCTCTTCCAAAGACTGGACATGGCTTTCGAGCCGTTCCGGGATCGCCGTCAGGCGTTGATAATTCTCCGCAATTTCTCGGTATTTGACCATTCGTGCGACCCAGCCGTCGAGCATTTTAGTTAGAAACCAACCCTTGGCATCTTTGGTGCCATAGCCGCGTTTGCGGAGGTAATTAAAAAACGGGTCGCTACGATAAGGTTTGCCTTTTTCCTTTTCGTTTTGGCGGGCAATTTCGAGTTTCTCCGAGGACCGGATCACCATGCTTTCGGCTTTTTCTACATTGTCCAGCGCTTCTTGATAGGCCGGGTCCAGTAGGATTTCTTTTTCAGCGACCGCGGCGGCTTTGTCATAAGCGTCTACAGCTTTGTTGACTTCAGCCTCTACCTTGCGGCGTTCTTCCTCGTATTTTTCAATGGCAACAACAGATTTATCCAATTGCTTACCGAGGCTCTCCTGGGCCCGCACATGATCATCTAGAAGCTTCTCTGCCTGTCGGTCGATATAACCCAGCTCTCCGCCATCTCCGTCTTCCAATAGTCTGAGGCGTTCGCGGGCAATACTGTCATAGGCGGTCGTTTGCTGGCGGCGTAAATCCATGAGGACTTCTGCATTTTTCTTGGGGATGCGCGAGGCCTCGGACACAGCGTTCCGGGCTCTTGCAATAGCCTTGTCAATCTCGTGGAGGGTTTGAAGTCCGCTCTTCATATCACCACTCCAGAATCTTTCCGCCGGATGTTTTGACTTTATAATCCGGTTCCAGCACGCCGCGCTTTTTCACGCCAACCATACTATCCTGAATAATCTGATCATCCCGCTTGTCCGCGGCCACCCGGTTAAAGACGGCTTCGGGGACCCGAACACCCCAAATCGAGACGCGGTCGCTTTTCCGGTCTTCCTCGCTGGAGATTGGCACGTTTACCACTTCCCCGGCCGCATTTATGGCTTCAACAATCAGGTAGTAATTTTTGACATTATTGTTTTGCTCATTGACCCGGAAAATGCCGCTAAACTCATTGGGGCGAGAAACCACACGTATCTCATAGCTGGCGCCCAGATCATTCTTCAAAAATGTCAGCTCTTTCAAATAGGCCTCGACTTTTCCGGCATCTTTGGTGTCCAGCGCGTCTGTCGCAAGACCGTACAAACCGTCGACTTTGGCTTTCATGTCGTCATTGGCCGCGATCGCTAGTGCCTGATCCCGTTCATCGGACAGCTTCTCGGGGAGGGTTTTATTCAACAGGGTTTCCACCTGCTGGTTTCGGATTTTTGCTGGGCGTTCAAAGGCAAGATGATTAATGCCCCAGGCGCCGCCGATGACCAGAAGGAACATCGTCAAAAGGGGCATCCAACGCGCCCGGTTGATATACATCTTTGCAAGACGCAGCCCGAAAGTTTTCTTGGGCGGCTCGAACACAAAGCGTTGCTCCTCAAGCGCCATGACCCCGTCCATCAGGACTTCGTCCGTGACCTCTATGCCCTGGGCTTGATATATGTCGCGAAGCCGAGCGACCAGAGCCTCACGGCGTTCATCGCCCATAAGCTCTTTCTCGATCATATGCTGTTCGTGACGCAGTGTGTCCACTACATCCATGGCCAACATTACATCGTCGAGCTTTTGGTCACCTGAAGACAGGTCCAATTTCGCCTTTTCAAGATTTTCCTCGGCTTTGTGTATATCGCCTGTGTTGACCATGATTAACTCTTAAGTGTCGCTGCAAATTCGCGCAAGCTGAAAGCCTTAAGACTCGATCATCAGAGTTTGCGATGCGCCCGTCTCGGCCAGCTTGGCCAGGCGACGTTTGCCGTCTTCGACTATGACCCGGATTTCCTTGGAGTTATCGGTGGCCATGCGGCGCATTTCATTAATAATATCATGACTGCGCTCCTGGTAGGAGACAACCGCATCCAGCAGTTTTTTGACCGCCGCCGCTGATACGGTTGGCCCGTAACCGGACCTAATCGCGGCCTCTTGAACCTTGTCGCCGATTTCAGCGAGAACTTCGAGGCTCTCATTCATACCTTTTTTCATGGCTTCCAAGGTTTGCGTGCTTTCGTGCAGGCCGTGCATTCCGGTGAGCGTCGCCGAGAGGGCCGTCAGGACCACTTCATTGGTACTGAAGAACGAAATGCTCTGGGCGTAAACACGTTCTTTGGCGTTTTTAGTTTGCACGAGGCGCGCCATCACAACCTCAGAGGTATTATATCCTACGGTCAGATTGTCTGACAGGTCTTTGGAGATTTGATAACGTTTATCCGCTGTTTGCAGTCGGCGCAGTTTTTCATCCCGGTCGAGCTCTAACGTGGCCCGTTCGGTTTTGTCTTCACCGGTAAAGGCATCCACGGTCGCCACGGCAGAATTCACATCAGTTTTAGCCTGTTCGAGTTCGCTTTCAGCTTTTTTCAGAACATCAAAAGACAAGACTTCGGCGTTTTTCATGGCTCCTCGGAAATCCATATAGGCTTCTAATATAAGCTGTTCGCGTTCGATTTGATTGGAGGTTTCCTCGGTCACGTCCACATAGAGATTTTTGATCTTCTCAAAGCGGTCCGCAATCGTGCCTCGTCGCATCTTCATCCAGAGATTAGAGACCTTTTCCATCGTGTTGATTTTGCCATCGGCATACTGATCGACCAGAGCTTTTGTGTCATCGCGAATTGAATTAAACGCAGTGGTGATCCCTTCATAGCGTTCCGCTACTTTTATCCCGGATACATGTTCGCGCACGACCTCGTTAAAATAAGACGCCTGGTTGAGCGTGCGGGCAATGGCCGTAACCTTGGCTTCGTCCAGATCTGAAATTTGATCCAAAAGTGTTACCACAGGAACAGGATCACTGACGCCTTTTAATAGGCCCAGTTCACGAAGCCCGGACAGGGCTTTATCCAGATATTGAAGTGTACTTAGCTTGGCCATGAGGTCCTCCCGACTACGTGTTTTAAAACCTATAGGTTGATGACGGTTCCCGTGCAATGGCGGGCGGAAATTTAATGCAGATTAAAGTCAATAAACGCAGCGGGCATCAAGCCGCGCAGGGAATTTCCGACATAGATTTCATCGGCCGATTGGATGTCTTTGAGGGTGAGTAAAGCTTGACGGGCCTCACCTGTTTCGATCAGAGCCGCGCGCAAGACGCCCGGTAATAGCCCGCAAGACAGGGCAGGTGTGATGAGCTGGCCGTTTTTTCGAATAAACAGGCTGGTGAAGCTGCCTTCACAAACTTGATTGTCGGCATTGACAAATATTGCTTCGGTGCAATCCGTCAGTGCGGAAAGACGCGCGCGCTCCCCGTCATAAAAATCCCGAGCCAAGACCTTATGCCTATACTCTTGAACGCCCAGCGATAAGGGGTGTTTGGAAAGGGAGAGTTTGATCGGGAGTGCAAGATCAATAAGTTCTTCAAACTCTGTCGAGATGGATCCGTTCTCGCTCAAGATCAGGCGGCATTTCAGAGGCCCATCCCCTGAGATTTTGTTGAGCGCTGTTTGAAAGCCCAGTTCGTCATAATGATAACCCAAGGTCCTTGCGCTAGCCGCCAATCGTGCGAAATGGTGTTTCTTGCGAATAATGCCGTTGTCGGGTTCATAGCGAAAGGTTTCAACCAGACTTGGAATATCTGACAGGACTTTGGCCTTGAGCAGGCATTCGTCGTATTCGTCTGCTCCCTGGCTATCCAGAACAACACCGCTGCCCACATGATAACGGAGCTGTTGGTTTTCGATGATCGCCGTTCGGATGGCCACGTTGAAACAGGCGTCTCCATTGGGATCAAGAAAGCCAATCCCGCCGCAGTAAGGTCCCCGCGGCCCGTCTTCCAGTTCATGGATGATTTCCATGGCCCGGATTTTTGGCGCGCCGGTCACAGATCCGCAAGGAAACAGGCTTTTGAAAAGATCAGCGACCTGGACGTCTTTGCTGAGCCGTCCCGTTACAGTCGAGGTCATCTGATGCAGGGTCGGATAGGTTTCCAAAGAGAAGAGATGGGGGACTTTGACGGAGCCTTTCTCTGCCAGCCGCGAAAGATCATTTCTAAGCAGGTCAACGATCATCAGGTTTTCAGCCTGAGATTTGGCGTCGTGCCGCATGGCTTCTTTAAGGGCCTGATCTTCGGCTGGGTCTCGAAGTCGTTTGACGGTCCCTTTCATAGGGCGCATGGAAATGTCTTGGCCTTGCTTGTCAAAAAACAATTCCGGCGAAAAGGTCACGATGTCCGGGCCCTGACCCAGGCTGATTACGCCGCCATATCGAACCGGTTGGCGAGCGCGCAACGTGTCATATAGACAAAGTTCCGAGCCGGAATATTCTGATCTCAAAGGGAATGTCAGATTGATCTGATAGACATCGCCCGCCTGAATATAAGCGATGACTTTTTCAAACCGTTCCAGATAGTCGGCTTCTTGCCACTCCGGTTGCAGATCTAGGCGCGGAACGGCCTCGCACGGCACGTCGGGATAGTCAGGCGACCAGGTTTCAAAGACGCCCATCAAAAGCAAAGGCGTATCCGAGGGCTTAAGCTTAGGTAATAATTTGGACTCTAATGCATAACCGGCTTCATAGGAAAAATAGCCAGCTACGTAATATCCGGTATCGAGCTTCTCCTGAATTTTATCCATAGCTTTGAAGAGCTCGGCAGGGGTGCGGGCGGTGATGATCTCAATTGGGTTTACATATAGCCGGGCCTGACCTGACAGTTGATCATCCAGCAAAATATAGGGCTGGGTCTCCATTAAAAAGAAAAGCCTTCCATGAGTGATCCGTAAAACACATTGCGCCGGGACAGAACTTCATGTGCATCTTCACCGATTGAACGCCGGAAGCTAATTCGCGTGCCGGGTTTGATTTGTCCCATTTGCCATAAATCAGCTCTTATGACCTGCAATCCTCGATAATATCCGCCTGTACAGTGACCGTCAGCCATCGCTAAAATAGGTTGTCCGTCGGGCGGGCATTGCAATGTGCCGGGCAAAAGGGGCGAGCTGGTCATACTATGAGCGACCTTTGGTTGGACCAAATTTCCCTTTAATCGGGCTCCCATGCGATTGGTATTTTGTGTCGCCCGAAACGGATTGACGAACAAATGTCTTTGGCTGTCCAGGGACAAATCATAAAACTCTGGTCCTTCTACCGCTCTCAAGACCACATGATTTGACATTAAAGGCTTATAGCCCTTGGGGATGGTACGGGCCTGAGGTTTCACATCTGGCGATTTGAGGGTGTCCCGAGCCTGTAGGGCCCGGCCTTGCAGGCCGCCGAGCCCGGCCTGAAGATAGGTGGAGACACTTCCTAAAAACTCTGAGCCCTCCACCCCGCCGGGTAGAGCCAGATAGGCGCGGCATCCGATACGGGCGAAACTAAACGTTAGAATGTCTCCCGCTCGTACCTTGAAGCTGGAAAAATTCTCGACGTTTTGTCCATTCACTTGTGCCCACATCTCTGCGCCGGCGATGGCCACCGTCAGGTCTTTATGAAATTTGAAATGCTGCCCTCCAAGAACACACTCCAGGGCCGGGGTGTTCCAAGGATTGCCCACCATAAAATTTGCGAGCGCAAAACTTAGCTTGTCAGCGGCACCGCTTTTAGGGATGCCTAAATGACGATAACCGGGCCGTCCGGCATCTTGAATAGTGACCCGCGTTCCGGGCTGGCGGATTTCAATCATTTGACCGTCTCAAACGCGCGCGCAGATATAGAAACGAACCTGACCTGATTTCCCGCTTCCAGTAAAAAGGGGTTTTTGCGATCCGGGTCAAAGATCGCATAAGGTGTCCGACCAATGAGCTGCCAGCCGCCCGGGCTCTCAATGCCGTATATGCCTGTCTGCCAGCCTGCGATTCCGACCGATCCGGCCGGCACCACGGTTCGCGGAGTCTCATGCCGGTTGTGATGCAGCTGTTCAGGGGCCGCTGACAGGAAGGTAAAGCCTGGAACAAAGCCCATCATACACACGGTATAAATTTGTTGGCTATGAAGGGAAATAATCTCTGCTTCACTTAGCCCGCTGCTTTGCTCAATCGCCTGCATGTCAGGTCCGAAATCACCTCCATAGCAGACTGGAATGTCGATGATTTTCTGATCAACGGGTTTGTGATCTGCGGATAATTTCAGAGCTTGGTGCAAGGCAGATTGCGCTTTGGCCGGGGAGAATTTATCAGGGCAGAAATAGGCTAAGAGACTATTATAACCGGGGACGAGTTCCTCCCAGTTGGACTGCGCTCTAAGCTGGCCGATCACAGAGTGAATTTGCTGTGTGACAACATCGGAATAGGTGTCGATGGGGAACTTAACCAGATATCCAGAGTCGCCAAAGGGTATAATTTCATACGCCTTAGTGCTCACGGGTGAAGGCCTCGATTTTCGCGCCCTTGTTTAGCAAAGCCTGGCGAATACGCCGGGCTGTTTCATCGGCCCCCGCGCTATCGCTGTGAAGACAGAGCGTATCCACAAAGAGCCGTAATTGGTTTCCTTGGGCGGTCTGTATCGCTTCATTTGCCAGAAGGGCGATGGCTTGATCCTCTCGGTCTTTTTGCTGGGCCAGGACAGCGCCAGCCTCTTTGCGGCTCTGCAGATGGCCATCATCCGTATAGCGGCGATCCACAAAGCCTTCGGCGATAAAGGTCAGGCCATGGTGATCCGCGGCTTTGGTAAGATGGGAATTGGGGGCCCCCATAAGCCATAGAGAGCTATCCAGCGCCGCGACGGTCTCGGCGATTAGCATGGCTTTCTCTTGGTCGAACACGGCGTCATTATAAAGCGCTCCGTGGGCTTTGACATAGCGAACCGCTTGCCCCTGATTAGCCGCGATTTCGCATAGGGTTGTGATTTGTTCGAGCAGGGCGGATTGTAGGTCACGACGAGAGATTTCCTCGCCGAGCCGCAATGATTTGCGTCCGAAATTTTCTCTGTCGGGATAGGCGGGATGGGCGCCGATATTGACGCCATGTTTCTTTGCAAGGTTCACCGTCCGAGCCATGGACTGGGCATCACCGGCGTGACCGCCGCAAGCAATATTTGCCGATGAAATATATTGCATAACCGCGGCTTCGGTGGCCTGCCAGTCCGGCTTATCTGCCTCGCCTGTATCCGCGTTCAAATCGATGCGTCTCATGTGCAGTGACCTAAAGGAATTTCGACGGGTTGAAAACTTGTTTTTAGACGGCTTGTCCGGCGGCGTATCCGCTGGCCCAGGCCCATTGGAAGTTATGTCCGCCAAGGTGCCCGGTGACGTCGACGACTTCGCCAATGAAATATAGTCCGGGGATCTTCTGGCATTGCATGGTTTTGGACGACAGTTCGTTTGTATCCACGCCGCCTTTGGTCACCTCGGCGGTACGAAAGCCTTCTGTGCCGGCAGGCTTTACTTGCCAGCCATTTATCTGCAGCGCAATATTGATCAACTCAGGGTCACTCATGTCGGCAATGCGGGCTTTTTTAACGTCCTTGCAGATATGTTCCGCCAGGCGCTCAGCGATCCGGGCCGTGATAATCGTTTTGATGTGTTGGCGTGGCTTTTCGGTGCGGGCCGTTTTGAGAGCCTCCAAGATATCCACGTTGGGTTCCATATCAATCGTGATATGTTCTCCGGGTTCCCAATAGGATGATATCTGTAGAATAGAGGGGCCCGAAAGACCGCGATGGGTAAACAGTAGGTCTTCGTCAAAACTTGTTCGGTCATTGTGGACCCGGGATGTAATACTCACCCCGGAGAGGGTTTTCAAAGGCGCTTTTAAGTCATCCGTAAATGTCAATGGCACGAGGGCAGGGACCGGTTCGATGACATTGATGCCAAACTGTTCCGCCAGCTTATAGCCAAACCGCGTTGCGCCCATTTTGGGAATAGAAGGACCGCCCGTGGCAATAACCAGGGTTTCGCATGTCAGTGATTGACGGTTTGTCGTCACGACAAAATCGGTTTCACTTTTTCTGACGTCGATAACCTCTGTGCCGAGCCAAAGTTCATTTCCCGCTTTCTCACACTCGTTGAGCAGAAGGTCGATGATTTGCTGAGACCGCCCATCGCAGAATAATTGTCCCAAAGTCTTTTCATGCCAGGCGATCCCGTAATCCTCGACCAGATCAATAAAGTCGTAAGGTGAGTAGCGAGAGAGCGCGGATTTGCAGAAATGGGGGTTTTCCGAAATGAAATTATCCGGCCCGCAATGGATGTTCGTAAAGTTACAGCGTCCGCCGCCGGATATCCGGATTTTCTCGCCAGGTTTGTCCGCGTGATCAATCAGCAGGACTGACCGGTCTCTCTTGCCGGCCACCGCTGCGCACATCATGCCTGCCGCGCCGGCACCTATTATTATGACGTCAAAATGCATGCCCGGCATATATCTTGAATACAGAAAAAGGGAATGATGAAATTAATGTGTAATTAATTTGACACTTTTATGACAGTTCATGTTATATTAATGTCATATACCTTAGGAAAAAGGCATGATTGTTTATAAATCGATGATATCAGGCTCCATACATGAGCGCAAAAAGCCGTTTCCATATCGGACGGAGTTCAACAGCAAATCTTTGATTATTGCTGGAATTTCCACGGCTTTGGTCATTATGGCATTTATTTTAGCCTAAGCCCCCTTACTTTTTGGTGGGATAGCGGCGCAGAATTATGCGCCGTGTCGCGACGCCACTGCGTGTCATAAAACCGTCACGAAAAGTAGTCAAAAACATCATCAAATATCAAAATAGCTGTCACAATACAGAGTCATACGCCGCCTCGTAAATGAAGTGGAATCACAACGATTCCGATGCGTTTAGAGGGAAAAAATGCAAAAATATTTAGAGAGGGCAGCGGCGTCAACTATACTGGCGCTGGCGATTGTTGGGGCAGACACGGCACAGGCGCAAGAAATGACCGCAAAAGTCAGCGGTCGGGTCATGATGGATTGGTCCATTGTTGACGCGGAGACAGCGGATACAGATTGGAATGCGACGGAACTCCGCCGACTACGTCTGGGGGTTTCTGGTAAATTTGGCGACGATGTGAAGTATAAAGTCGAGCTGAACACAAACAGCAGTGAAGACGTCAATGTAGAAGACGTCTATCTTCAGTGGAATCCGGGCGGCAAAAAGTTCAATGTCAAGCTGGGCCAATTTAAGACCCACAACTCGCTGGATGAGCTAACCTCTTCCCGCTTTATAACAGCACTTGAGCGTTCCATGTTTACGGATGCCTTCGAGTTCAACCGACGTATTGGTCTAGCTGTTGGGACCAGCGGCGAAAATTATACAATAAACGCCGGTGTCTTCGGTGACAATTTATCAACCGCCTCAGACGAAGAAGGTTCAGCGGCTTCGGCCCGTGGGACATACAATCCCGTCAAAAATGACGATATTATTGTTCACCTGGGTGCATCGGCCCGTATCCGGAACACCGGCGATACCCAGAGCGACCTTCGCTATCGGCAACGTCCAGTTTCCCATATTCCAAGTCGCATAATCAGCACTGGTCGGATCGCTGATAAAGACACTTTCTTGGGTGTTGAAGCGGCCGGTATTATGGGTCAGTTCTGGGCAGCGGGCGAATATGGTGTCACCAATGCGGATTGCGAAACCTGCACAAGCGACCCCAGCTTTGATGGCCTATATGTTGAAGCAGGCGCGTTCTTTGGTGGTAAAAAAACCTACAAAGGCGGCAAGTTTAATCGTCCAAAGGTCGACAATCCTATCACGGATGGTGGTATGGGTGCAGTCTCGGTTTTTGCTCGGTATGACACGCTGAATTTGGAAGATACCTCTATCAATGGTGGCGACCTAGATACCTTCGTCATTGGTCTTGATTGGTGGCCAGTCAAGAACGCTCGAATAGGTGTGAACTATTTTGACGCCAATGCTAATCTTGGAACCAGCACATCTGGTCTGGACTCTGCGTTCGCGGACCTGGTTGTGGCCGGCGTGACGGAAGAAGATGTCAGCGGATTTAATTTACGCGCGCAATTTGACTTTTAAGCAATTGGGGGCTTCGGCCCCCATCACACATTTAGGAATGAAGGGAATGCCATGAAAAATATATTGATGACAGGACTGGCTGCGACCGCTTTGGTAATCGCCGGTTGCAAAGGCGGTGACAAAGTACCGGCCAAAGCGAGCACAAAATCCGAAACGACAAAAACAGCAACGAAAAGAGCTGAAAAGGCCGAAATCCGCGTTGTCGGGTCTTCGACCGTTTATCCGTTTTCCACGAAGGTGGCGCAGGAATATAAGAACAAGACAGGTCAAAACGTGGTTGTGGAATCCACCGGTTCGGGCGGGGGTCACAAGCTTTTCTGTGAGGGCACTGGTGCCACAACGCCCAATATGACCAATTCATCTCGCCGTCAAAAAAAGAGCGAATTTGACAAATGCGGATCCAATGGTGTCAGCGACATCATCGAGGTCAAGGTCGGGTTTGATGGTATCGTTCTGGCCAATGCCCTGGACGGCACACAGATGGATCTGTCGAGCAAGCAGATCTTTCAGGCCTTTGCCAAAGAGGTGCCGACAAGTGATACGGATTGCACACTGAAAGCGAACCCATACAAGAAATGGTCCGATATTGATGCGAGCCTCCCAGCGGCAACCATCGAAGCTTATGGCCCGCCGCCCACTTCGGGTACGCGCGACGCCTTTGTCGAAGTCGCCATGGAAGGCGGCGCGAAAAAGTTTGCCTGCCTCAAGGACTTGCGCGCTCAAGACAAAAGCGCCTTCAAGAAGGTCTCTCATAATATCCGCGAAGACGGAAAATGGATCGATGCTGGTGAAAATGACAATGCCATTGTCAACACACTGGTCAATACGCCGACCGCTCTGGGTATTTTCGGCTTCTCATTCCTTGATCAAAACGGCGACAAGATCAAAGGCGCCAATGTCGATGGAATCGAACCAACATTTGAGAACATCGCAGCCGGCGACTATGCCATTTCGCGGTCTTTGTTTTTCTACATCAAGAAAGCCCATGTGGCGGACAATCCTGGCATACGGGATTTCGCGCTTGAATTTACCGCGGATGAGGCTTGGGGCCCTGGTGGTTATCTTGAAGAAATCGGTTTGGTGCCGCTGCCGGACGCTGAACGGGCGAAATACCGCGCGGCTGTGGAAAACCTGACCCCATATTCGCAATAAGCGACTTGATTAGATAAAAATCAGGCGGCTAAATGCCGCCTGAAACACAGTTAGGAATCATTAGGTGAATACGGTCCTGATATTGGCGCTCGTTGTCGCTGCCTTAACGGCGGCTTCTTTCGTTTTTGCGCGCCGTAAGGCCCGCGCCCAAATCGCCAGTATTGGCAAGGGAGCTGGACTTGGGTTCCATTCGCAGCCGGGTTATCACGGTTGGTTTTCTGGCATAATATCTGGCTTGGGCGCTTTTTTGGTGATGATTGCCGGGCTTTTGACCGGGCTGGGCTTACCCATAACCCTCATGGCTATGCTGGTTGTGGCCGTGATTGGCAGCTTCCTAGCGTCTGGCCGTATTCAAAAAGATTTCCGGGCCCGCACTTATGTCGAGTATTTCATCAAGACATTACTCGTTGTTTGCTCACTGATTGCGGTCTTCACCACCATCGGGATTGTTCTTTCGCTATTGTTTGAGAGCCTTCGTTTCTTCGAGGAAGTCCCTTTTCTTGATTTTATCACCGGCACGCAATGGTCGCCGCAAACCGCCATGCGCGAAGATCAGGTCGGGCAATCCGGGGCCTTTGGCGCGGTTCCCGTATTCACCGGCACTTTTCTTATCATGGCTATCGCGATTGCCGTGTCCGCGCCCATTGGATTGATGATTGCCATATACCTTTCCGAATATGCGGGACATCGCACGCGCAAAATCGTCAAGCCCGTCATTGAAATTCTGGCCGGTGTGCCGACCGTTGTTTATGGCTTCTTTGCGCTCCTCACCGTCGGGCCGGCTATACGCGCTCTGGCAGAGACCATGGGGTATTCAGTTCCCACTCAAAGCGCCATCACAGCCGGCTTGGTCATGGGCATTATGATCATACCCTTCGTGTCCTCCCTTTCCGATGACGTCATCAATGCGGTGCCGCAAACCATGCGAGACGGATCATACGCACTGGGCGCGACCAAATCAGAAACCATGACCAAGGTTGTGTTTGCCGGTGCCTTGCCGGGCATTATTGGCGCCTTACTTTTGGCGGTCAGCCGGGCCATTGGCGAGACTATGATTGTGGTCCTGGCCGCTGGTCGGGCCGCGAATTTGACAGGCAACCCATTCGAGGCTGTCACGACAGTGACCGTACAAATAGTTGCGCTTTTGACCGGTGATCAGGAATTCGACAGCGCCAAAACACTGGCCGCTTTCGCGCTGGGTCTTATGCTTTTCATCATTACCCTTGTCTTGAATTTTATCGCGTTGATCATCGTAAGACGGTACCGCGCGAGGTATGACTGATGCCGACATCTGACTCCATTCATGCGTCTGAATTCGCGTTAAAGCGGCTCAAAAAACGTCACGCAAAAGAGCGCCGTTTCAAAGCCTTTGGATTGTTGGCGATTGGTATTGCTGTCATGGCATTGTTTTGGTTGCTTTCCACTGTGCTGGGTAACGGCCTGAACGCTTTCATTCAACATGACATGACGATGGACGTGGAATTGACCGAGTCAGTTCTTGATCCCAGCGGAGTCAGAGATCCGGACGAACTGCGTAAGAGTAATTATCGGCGGATTATCCAAAACTCGTTATATGAACGTTTCCCTGATGTGACAGATCGCAAAGCCAAACGACAATTATTTGATGTGATTTCTTCGTCCGGTGCCCCCAACCTTATCCGTCAAATGGTTTATAATAATCCGGATCTTGTGGGGCAGACCCTGACCATCCGCGTGCCAACTTCTGATGATGTTGATCAGCTGCTCAAGGGGAATATCTCCCGCGATGTTTCAGAGGACCGCCGAAAAATTTCTGATCAGCAAATCACTTGGGTGGATGCCTTGGTGGAAACCGGAGAAATCAAGTCCCGTTTTAACACGGGGTTCTTCACCAATACTGACAGCCGGGATGCGGAACTTGCCGGTATTGGCGGGTCCTTTATTGGCTCATTGATGACCCTCCTGGTGACCGCCTGTTTGGCGATCCCAATTGGAATTGGCGCGGCGATCTGGCTAGATGAATTTGCGCCCAAGAACCGTTTTGTCGACTTCATCGAGATCAACATCAATAATCTGGCCGCGGTGCCGTCGATTATTTTCGGTGTACTTGGCCTGGCCATATTCATCAATTTTATCGGTATGCCCCGGTCCGCGCCCATCGTCGGCGGCCTTGTCTTGGGTTTAAGGGCCTTGCCCACCGTTATTATTGCAACGAGGGCCACCCTGATGGCGGTTCCGCAATCGATCCGCGACGGCGCGCTCAGTATTGGCGCTTCACATATTCAGGCCGTGTTTCATCACAAGGTCCCACAGGCGGGGCCGGGTATATTGACAGGGTCTATCATTGCTATGGCGCAAGCCCTCGGCGAAACCGCGCCTTTGCTGATGATCGGGATGGTCAACTTCAACACGGAAATTCCAAACGGCATAACAGACTCCGCTACAGTCTTGCCGGTACAGATCTTCATGTGGGCCGGAAACGCTGAGCGTGCCTGGGTGGAAAAAACATCCGCAGGTATTATTGTTCTGCTATTGGTGCTGCTACTGATTAATGGTTTCGCGATCTGGTTGCGCAACCGCCTCGAGAAACGTTGGTAAGAGAGATCGCATGTCGCAATCAAAAATAAAGTTTTCATGCCGAGACGTCCGGGTTTCATACTCCGGCAAAGAAGCCCTCCACGGCATCGATATTGAAATCGAGGATCAAGGCGTGACCGCTTTCATTGGTCCGTCAGGCTGCGGTAAGTCTTCCTTTCTTCGGGTGTTCAACCGGATGAATGATACCATTCCGGGCTGTACGGTCAGTGGTATCGTCAAAATGGACGGTGAAGATATCTATTCACCCCATCTGGACCCCGTATTGCTGCGGGCCCGGGTTGGTATGGTTTTCCAAAAGCCCAACCCATTCCCCAAATCCATTTATGACAATGTGGCTTACGGCCCGCGTATTCATGGTCTGGCCGCCAATAAAACTGAGCTGGACGAAATCGTTGAAAGTAGTTTGACCAAAGCGGGTCTCTGGGCCGAGGTCAAAGACCGGCTTAAGGACTCGGGGACAGGCTTGTCCGGAGGGCAGCAGCAGCGCTTGGTAATTGCCCGCGCGATTGCGGTCAGCCCGGAGGTGATCCTGATGGACGAACCGGCTTCCGCTCTTGACCCCATTGCGACCGCCAAGCTGGAAGAGCTCATCGACGAGCTGTCAAAGAAGTTCTGTATCGTCATTGTGACCCATTCCATGGCGCAAGCGGCCCGGATCTCTGACCGGACAGCTTTTTTCCACATGGGCAATCTGATAGAGTATGATCAGACGAGTAATATATTTACCAATCCCAAGGACAGTCGGACCCAGGATTATATCACGGGTCGGATAGGATAGACTTATGAGCGAACACATTGTCAGTTCTTTTGATGAGGATATGAAAGGCCTACGAACCGAGCTTTTTCGTATGGGGCATTTGGTCGTGGATCAGGTTAATTCTTGTGTCAAAGCCTTGAAATCCCGGGACGACCAATTGGCCAACCGGGTGCATCTGAACGACAAACAGGTTGACGCCATTAATGATGATATCGAGGAACGTGTCATGTCGATCTTGGCGCTCCGTCACCCCTACGCGGTAGATTTGCGTGAGACTATTGCTGCGCTGAAAGTGGCGCGGGAGTTGGAACGCATCGGCGATTTGGCCAAAAACTGCGCTATGCGGATCGGCGTCATTATTACGGATGACAAGGTCAAGGGAACCAAGAAGATCAACAAAATGGGCAAACAGGTTTCGGCGAATGTGGCCATGGCGATGAAAGCCTATGAGGACCGGGACACCGATCTGGCCCTCGACGTCTGGTTCGGCGATGAAGCCATTGATGATTATTGCAATGCGGTTTTTGAAACCGTGCTGACCGGCATGATGGCCGATAACAGCAATATTAACGGCGCGACGCAAATGACCTTTTTCGCCAAAAACCTGGAACGTATGGGCGATCATGCGACTCGGATCGCTTCTGCTACCCATTACGTGGTGACGGCCGAGTCCATCCGTGAGAAGCGTCCCAAAAGCGACCGGACCAGTACGACGCGCTACCTTCTCGAAGACGATGAAGATGATGAGGATTAAAGCCGGCCCTGCGCTTTCATCAACATTAGCTTATAAGCGGCCGCCACGCTCAGGCTGTCAGTGATTTCCCCGGATTCGACCCGGGCATAAAATTCTTCCAGAGTTACTTTCGCGACACTGATGTCCTCGGTTACCTCGGGCGCGGCTTCAGTTTGAGTTAATCCTGTCGCCAAATAGACAATCGCCCATTCATCAGACACGGAATTGGATAAATGCATCTGCAGGATCGGTTTTAGGTCATTTGCGACCAATCCGGTTTCTTCATGGAGCTCTCGCAAGGCGCAATCTTCCGGATTTTCACCGTCGGGACAGCCGCCCTCTGGAATTTCCCAACTATATTGATCGAGCACATAGCGTGTTTGGCCAACCAGCCATATTTGGCCATCTTCATAAGGAACCACACCCACAGCTTGGTTTTTGAAGTGAATAGCCCCATATGTGCCATTGGTCCCGCCTGGGGTGATGACTTTGTGATCTGTTAATTTGATCCAATTATTCTCGAAAACATGGCGAGAACTGAGCGTTGTCCAGGGATTAGGTGTGACTTTTGTCATATTTTGGCCGTTTCAGTGCATTATAGTAAACGAAATGTGTATTTTTTATGATTTGTAAATGTCTAATTTTTAACCCGTTTGTGTGAACCCAGTTAGTTTACAATCCAACGACAGAGTCATAGAAAGACTTTAGATTTGGCAAAAGGAGTTTAATTGCCAATTATGGCCCGCTTAGGTCAATTTCCGCAGATGTTGATCAAACTCGCGACAGGCGTGTTTGTTCTGCTTGCGTGTTTCTTCATCGTTAAAGCGGTTATGATCTGGCTAAATCCGCAAAGCAGCTGGATCGCGCCGCCCGCTGCGGCAACCGCGACAGCTGCGGGGCAAGGCCAAAGTTCAAAGGGCCAAAGTTCAAATACACCACGCCTTGATTATAATTTTGACCCATTCCACAGGGATTACGTACCGGATGAGGCTTTACCGCAGGAGTTTTTTGACCCGGATGCGGACGTCGCCGACACTACGCTCAATCTCAAACTCAAGGGCACAACGGCCCCGGAGCAGGCGATTATCGAAGGCGCGGATCGTAAACAACAAACTTATGGAGCCGGGGATGAGATTTCGAGCGGCGTAACGCTGGAATCCATTCACCACACTTATGTTATCCTTCAAAGGGATGGCAATCGGGAGAAACTGACACTGGAACGGGATGAAACAGGGCTGACAAAGTCAGGCCAGACAAATATCTCTCGGCCTATTTCCAAATCCGGTTTCAACGGAAACCCAGCCGAGCTTCTCAAGCGGGTCTCCATCACACCCCACAAAAATGAGAATAACCGTCTGATTGGTTATAAAATCGAACCGCAACCGGGCTTTGACATCAAACCTCTGGGCTTCCGAAATGGTGACATCGTCACTCGGATTGGTTCGCAAGACTTGACCAGCCCCGGCATTGACTTGGGATCAACCGTGGTCAGCGCTATTTCCCAAGGTAATCCCACCGCTCAAATTATGCGCCGCGGTCGCAAAATGACAATTCGTATAAGAGTGCCATCATGAAAAAAATCGCCATCACACTTGCGACGCTGGCTTTGACAACAGGCCTCTCGGTACCTGTTTATGCCCAGGGCGCCGCAGAGCATCAAATTACGATGCAACAGGCCGATATCAGGGCATTCATAAACAATGTGTCTATGGTCACCGGGAAAACATTTCTTGTTGACCCGCGGGTTCAAGGCAATGTGACGATTTCATCCGAAGAAAAGCTAACCCCGAAAGAAGTCTTTGAAGTCTTCAAAAATGTTATGCGGGTTCATGGCTATACGGTCATCCGAACGCCCACCGGCGAATACTCTGTAACCCTTATGCAAGGCGCGGCACAAAGTGCGCCATTTGTCAGCGGCACGGGTTACAATGGTCAATTCGCAACAACCGTTATCAAACTTCAGCATGCAGACTCCGCCGATGCAGCCAAGTTGATCAAGCCGGTTATGCATTCCCAAGGTATTTTGACGGCCAATGCCGGCGGCAATATTCTTGTTATCACAGATTTCCCGGAAAACCTTTATAAGGCCCGCCAGATTGTGGCCGCCATGGACACGAACGGTTTGGTCACCGAGTCCGTCAATTTTCAGTATATTACGGCTGTGGACGCTCAGGATACACTCAAGGCATTAGGCGGCGCGCGTCCGGCGTTTCGAGCCATTGCTGTTCCCGGCACAAATAGTCTGATTTTAGAGGGATCGCCGTCGGAAGTTCGGCGTCTTCTGCCAATCCTACAGCAAATGGATAACCCCAACAATCTGACCCCGCGCGGGGCTGTCAGCGTTCTGCCACTCCGCTATGCCAATGGGGAAGAGCTAAACGAGGTCATCCAGAACTTGCTGCCATCCTACACAAGGGAAGGTCAGCCTGCGCCGAGCGTTGTTTATGAGCGGGGAAGTAATTCCATCGTAATTTCAGCGTCTGGGGAAACACAACAAGCTCTTGAGCAGATTATCCGCCGTCTTGATGTGCGCCGGCCGCAAGTCACGGTCGAAGCTTTGATTGTAGAAATCAGCGATAGCGCGGCTAGCGAACTGGGCGTGCAATGGGCGCTCGGCGGCGTTGACGGCAGTTCTATTCCGTTCATTGGGACCAATTTCTCCCGGCAAGCGCCAAATCTACTGACTTTGGCCGGCGCGCTAGCTGGACCTCAATTGGGCGTAGATACCAGCGGCCTAGAAACTGCCGCGGTCAACTCGCTGGTCGGGATTGACGGTATCGGAGTCGGCGGGGCTGGCATTAGCGGGAATACGCTATTTTCGGTAATTTTGAACGCCATCGAAAATGATGATGACTCGAATATTCTTTCGACGCCCTTTGTCACAACACTGGATAATGAAGAGGCCAGTTTCATCGTCGGCCAGCAAATCCCCATTACAACTGGTGAGAGCCTGGGCTCGGATAACCTCAATCCGTTCCGGACTTTTGAACGTATCGACGTGGGTATCAAGTTGACGGTTCTACCTCAGATCAGCGAGGGCGATGTTGTTCGAATGAAGATTACATCCGAAGTCTCATCTATCGCCGGAGCCATTACATCTATTGCCAATGACTTTATTACAAATAAGCGGGAAATCGATACGACCGTGCTAGCCAATGACGGCGAGATCATCGTTTTGGGCGGCTTGATCCAGGACGACGAACAGCTGAATATTTCTAAAGTTCCAATTCTGGGTGATCTGCCTGTTGTGGGGAATGCCTTCCGCTCCAAAGGGAAGAGCCGTATCAAAACCAATTTGATGGTTTTCCTGCGCCCGACGATCATCCGCAGTCAGGCAGATTCCGAGCCATTGACACGGCGTCGTCTTGACCAAATGCGCCGCGAAGACCTGCTGCAATCAGGCCGTGAATATTCTAAAATTGACGAGTTCGTTAATCCTCGATGAGCGAAGCCGATCCAATAACCGTTCCGCGTCTCTCCTATAGTTTCGCGCGTCGATACGGCGTGATCGCGCTGGAGCAGGACGGAAAGGCAGTTCTAGCAACGCTCAAAGATGCGCCGCTGGATGCTATTCTCGAGGCCCGCCGTGTGGTCGGGCAGCCTGTACAGCGCGAACCAATGGACGCCGCTGAATTTGAAGGTCTGATGGCTCGGATCTATGCGCAAGGGGATTTAACTGAAACGGCGGAAACCGCTCTAGGGAACGGCACAGATCTGAACTCTTTGGCAGATAATCTCCCGCGCACGTCTGATTTGCTCGACAGTGATGACGATGCGCCGGTCATCAAACTGATCAATGGTATCCTGCAAGAAGCCATCAAGACCCGAGCCTCGGATATCCATATTGAACCTTATGAAAACCGTCTTGCCGTCCGTTTCCGGATTGACGGTGCTCTGCGCGATACATTGTCATTGTCGCCGCGTCTGGCCTCTGTTCTGGTTAGCCGGGTCAAGGTTATGGCGCGTTTGGACATTGCCAAAAAACGTATCCCGCAAGACGGCCGTTTTTCACTGAATCTAGGACAACGGGCCGTGGATGTTCGCGTCTCGACCTTGCCGTCCCAATACGGCGAACGTTTGGTGATGCGACTTCTGGAGAAAACCAGTTCACTGATGAACCTGTCCGATTTGGGTATGGACGACACGGAATTAGAAGCCTTCACCAAGGCCCTCAAAAGGCCCAATGGCATTATCCTTGTTACGGGACCCACGGGATCGGGTAAAACGACGTCGCTTTACGCGTCGCTGACTCAGCTCAATGATGGCAGCCGCAATATCCTCACAGTTGAAGACCCGGTGGAATATGCTCTGGACGGCATCGGACAAACACAGGTCAATAACCAGGTCGGGATGAGTTTCGCGGCGGGTCTGCGGGCCATATTGCGGCAAGACCCGGATGTGGTTATGGTCGGCGAAATCAGAGACCCGGAAACGGCGGAAATTGCTGTGCAGGCCTCTTTGACCGGCCACTTGGTTTTATCAACGGTCCACACCAATTCTGCCGTGGCCGCCATTACGCGCCTTCGCGATATGGGCATCGAACCGTTTCTTCTGGCCTCCACTGTTACAGCAATTGTGGCGCAGCGTCTGGTAAGACGTCTATGTCCGCATTGCAAAGTCGCTTATGAGCCTGTAGATCGGGAAGTCATGGATTTGGGGCTAAAGCCGCAAAAAGATTTACGTTTCTTCAAAGCTGTTGGCTGTGCTCAATGTCATCAGATCGGCTATGTTGGTCGTCTGGGGCTCTACGAAACCGTGGTTATGGACGATACGCTGCGCGGCATGATCCATGACGGCAGCCGTGAAGTCGATATGGCGAACCACGCCTTTCAGCGCCGCAAAAATCTACTCCAAAGCGGGCTTGGTCATGTGCTGTCCGGTTTGACATCCGCTGAAGAGGTCTTGCGGGTTTGCCGTGCCAAGACCGACGCCGATATCGAAATCTAGGGGCGTGGTGTGGAGACTTTCGACTATTCCGCATTTGATCGTACTGGAAACCGCCTAACCGGGTCTGTTGCCGCGTCAACCGCTCGTGAAGCCCGAGACATTTTGCGATCCCGTGATCTGACGCCTGTCGATCTCAAACAAGTCAAAAACAAGCAAGCCAAGGAAACCACATTTGGTCGCAAGGTCTCACACAGGGATTTGACCCAGGCCACCCGGCAGCTGGCCATTCTGATTGATGCCGCTACCCCGGTGGAAGAGGCGCTGAAGGTGGTTGCCTTGAATTTTGAAAAATCGCCTATGCGCAGCATTCTGATGGATGTCCGTTCCCGGGTTATGGAAGGCAGCCGGCTTTCCGATGCCATGGCCGCTCACCCTCGAACGTTCACCGATCTTTATTCTGCTATGGTCGGGTCCGGCGAAGCGTCGGGACAATTAGGTGCCGTCCTAGAACGGTTATCTATCGATCTTGAAGCATCCCAAGAAGTTAGAAATAAAATCATTGGCGCCGTGGCCTATCCGATAATTTTGTCAATCGTGGCCGTGATTGTGATTATCCTGCTCATGGTGTTTCTGGTGCCCACATTGGTGGATCAGTTCCAGACCATGGATCAGGAGCTCCCGCCCCTGACAAGATTTGTGATCGGCACATCCGAGTTCATCAAATCCTATGGTATCTTTCTGGCCATTGGTATTGGCGCCGTCATTTATGGAATTGGACGCCTTTTAAAGAATGAAGAAATGAATTTACGCTGGAGCGCCTTTTTATTGCGCTTGCCTCTCATTGGGAATCTGGTGCGCAGCATTAATGCGGCCCGCTTTGCTCGCACCATGGCTGGGCTCCTCGATAGCGGAACGCCGGCTTTGTCTTCTATGGAAACATCGCTCCATACTTTGCGCAATTCGACCATGCGCAAGGCCGTTACCGAGGCGGCTGTGAAGGTGCGTGAGGGCTCGCCGATTAGCACAAGTCTCAAACAAAGCGGGACGTTTCCGCCTTTGGTTATTCAAATGGTGTCAGGCGGGGAGGCCAGCGGCGATATCGGCAAGATGTTCACCAAATCCGCTGAGTATCTAGAAGGTGACTTCAATCGATTCACCACCGTGTTCCTGAACATCCTTAATCCGATGATTATTATTTTGCTGAGCTTTGTGGTACTGATTGTTATATTTGCCATGTATATGCCAATGTTGCAGATGGTATCTATTTAGTATGGAGACAACGAATGGACAATGAACGCAAAAACGACGACGGGTTTACCCTGGTTGAAATGATGGCGGTTCTTGTGATTATCGGCCTTTTGATGGGCGCGGCCGTTCTGGCTCTGGGCGGCGTCACAGACCGCGGTGTTAAAACCCGGGTTCAGTCTGACCTGTCGACAATCCGGCAGGCGCTAGAACTTTATAAAACCGATATGTTTGATTATCCGCCCGAAGAATTTGGCTTGCAGGCTTTGGTAGAACTGCCCGATGCCGTTGACGCGGGATCCCGCTACAATGGCCCCTATCTGACAAAACTCCCGGCTGATCCTTGGGGCAATCCATATGTCTATATTTATCCGGGCGAGGAAAACCCGTTTGAACTTTTGACCTATGGTCGAGACGGTGAACCCGGCGGCGAAGAAGAGGATACTGATATCAGCTTCTGGGACGCTGATACCGAATAGATTTCATGACGACCCGACAAAAAGAACTCGGGTTTTCACTCATCGAAATGATGGCGGTCTTGCTGATCATTTCGTTGATGACCGGTGTTGTTTTGCTTTCGGCTCCCCGAGGTCAGGCGCCAGGTAAAACAAGAGGGCAGGATATGCACCGCGCGCTCATTCAAGCCTCCGAAGACAGTATTGTAAAAGGTCAGCCGCAGGCGTTCGGCCTTAGCGAAGACGCCTTTTATTTTTATGAATTTGCGGACGGCGCTTGGGCGGTAAAGACCGAAACCGAATGGCCCGAGGACATGACGGTTTCCTTCTACAAGGATGATGTTGAAATCGATATCCCGGAAGAACATGTCCCGTTGGTGATTTTCGAACCTATTGGTCTCTCCACGCCGTTTTCTCTTTGGCTCGAAGAGGGTGATTTCACCATGATCTTCTCGAGCCAAGGCGATGGTCGTATCTCGCTGGAGGAAGACCAGTGAAGGATTCCGGTTTCACTCTCATAGAGGTCATCGCCGCACTGATGATCTTCAGTGTCGGCATTATCGGCCTGATCAATATGAATACGCAAAGTGTCCGGACCGTCAATATTCTGGAGGACCGGTTTGTCGCCGGCGTGGTGGCGGATAATGTCATCGTTGAAGCCCGACGCGAACAAAGATTGGAAATCGGTAGCTCGCAAGGCCAGGAAACCAGTCTTGGCCGAGAATTTGAGTGGAGCCGTGACATCACCTCCACAGAGATGGAAAACTTTTTTAGGATCACAGTCCGGGTTCGCCATGCGGGCAAGGACGGCGTTCTAATAGAACGAACGGCGTACCGCAAAGGCGGTGAGACATGATCCATCGATCTAGAAAAGATAACGGCTTTACGCTGGTCGAAATGCTGGTCGCGTTGTTTATATTTTCACTCCTTACGGCGGGGGCAACAACGGCGATGGTTGCGGCGCTTAAAACCAAGTCGCAAATCGATGAGGCCGTCGCCGAGATTACTGAATTGGAGACGGCCCGAGCTTTAATGCGCTCGGATATAGACAATATTATTCTGCGTCCCGGGCGCGACCCTTACGGGACCCAGGATCCTTATCTGATTTCAGGCGGCGTGGACACATTGCTGACGTTCACCCGAGGCGGCCGGGAAAATCCAGGCGGTCTCGAAAAGCGCGGCGCTGTGCAGCGCGTGGCCTATGTGTTTGAGGATGAGAAGCTCATTCGCCGGAGTTTTGGCGTCGACAATCCGGCGCCTTTGTCGCCCTTGCGCGAACGCGTATTGCTAGAGAATATTGAAAACATCTCGGTGAGCTTCGAGCAGGAACGCCTGACATTTAGCCAAATGTTCGTCCCATTTGATCAAACGGAAATTCCTTATGATCTCTTTGTCATGACCATAACTTTTGCGGGCGGACTGGAGATGGAACAAAAGTTTGAGTTGGATCCTACATGACCCGGTCCAAGACAGGCAAAAAGGATAAAGGCGCCGTCCTGCTAACGACGCTGCTCATTATGAGTTTAATGTCGGCCGTTGCCGTGAATATATCGCAGGAGGTAAGGGTCGCCATTATTCGGTCGGGCAATATGAAAGCTCACGCGCAGGCAGAATGGAATCTCAAAGCGGCCGAAGATTTTGCCCAAAGCTATATAACAGAAAACTTCCTGCCATTGTCGAGAATTGAAAAAAATCTGGCGCTCCGACGCCCATTGCAAGCAGGTCTGGAAATCGACGGTGGTTTTCTCGCTTTGACTATCATGGACGGCACTCAATGCCTACCGCTCAGTAATCTCGTCATCCTGGGCGCTTCCGAAGAGGATACTGGTGAAAGCGAAGATAAAAGCGCGGCCTTTTCCGAAGCTTTAAACAATCTGCTGCAGAATTTGGGCATGACCAATTATGAGAGCGAGTCTCTGACAGCCGCCATTCAGGACTGGCAGGACCCGGATACACAGATTTCCGATAACGGCGCCGAGGACTATACCTATTTGGCGCTGGATCCGGCTTACCGCACGCCCAACCTCCCAGTTCACTCCATTGAGGAACTCAGAGCCGTCCGCGGCATGAATGAAAAGATTTTCAAAACACTATACCCGTTTATTTGCGCGGGTGACGCCAACCGGTCTGGCACGGTCAATATCAATACCTTGCAGCCCGAACACATCCCATTGCTCTCAGCGCTGCTCGGCGCGGATCAGGAAAACCTGGCGGTGCAGCTTTTACAAAGCCGTCCGGTTGACGGATACACAAATATCGAAGACGAGCTTGGAGAGACGGGTGTGGATGGGCTAGAGCGAGTCCGGTCCGATCTGTTTACCTACGAACCGGAATATTTGTGGATTGAAGTGGATGCCACATTTGGCAATGCGCAACGTTCGGTCCTGCTCGAGTTTAAAGTTGACTCGGATGGCTTGACGCGGACATATCGCCACTACGGGACGGAAGGCAAACGTCCAACACTCGAAGACATAGACGCCGGACAGGAGCAAACACCGTAAATGAGCGAGCCCCTAATCATATGGTTGCCGGAAGATCTGGACGATGCCTGGGCCTATTACCGCTCGGCTGACGTGCAGGGCTGGGCTGCGGATGAGGATGAACGCAAGGCGCTCGCCCGTCTGGATCATGGTCAGTGTTATGTTGTTTGTCCGGGCACTTGGTTCCGGGTTTTCCCGCATGCATTACCTGAAATGAAACTTTCTGAACGCCTTTCTGCGGCCGGGTTTGCCATCGAAGAAAAACTGGCGGCCCCGCTGGATGAACAACATATCGTTCTGGGGCAAGGGGATGATCAGCGCATTGGCGTGATAAATTCGGCCCTCATGGTAGGTCTCATGGAGCGCCTCGATGCTTTCGGAATTGTTCCGAGCCGGATCATTGCTGAGTATGAGGCATTTAGCTCGGACAAAGATGTGCTGACGAGCTGGCACCGGTCCATACATCCTGGCCCCATGGGATATTCCCTAGACGCCGTAACCGAGGGCGACAACCCTCTGGCGCTGGTACCGCAAATGCAATTTGGCAATGTGCTCAACTATGCCAGCGGTGGTTACACCCGGCGAAAACGGGGCAGTTTCGGTACGCGGCATCTGGCCGCCTTGGCCGCGACGCTTCTGCTTTCATTTTTCGGCTGGTTGGGCTGGCAATGGGCGGATGCTCGGGCGATTAACGCGCAGGCCTCTGACATGCGGGCCGAGACGTCACGTATCTATACCGAAGCGACAGGCCGCAAAGCCCCGCCCAATTTGCGCCGCGTCATCGAGCGGCAGGTTAAATCCGGTGGAGATAGTAGCGCCGACTTTATCACTTTGAATGCCCTGTTTTTCGAGGGCCTGAAAGGCATTGATAAAGTCTATGTAGAGTCCCTGCGGTTTAATGAAAGTCGCGGAGCTTTGATTGTTAAGATGGTCTACCCGAGTTTCGAAACGGCCAGCCAGTTAGAGAAAGTCTATACCGGAGGTCCCGCGGTATTCAAACCGGGCTCCGTTCGGGATCAAAAAGGTCAATTGATTGGCGAAGTGGAATTTTCCATGGGGGGCGGTCGATGAATTACTGGAATAATCTTGACGTTCGAGAACGCTGGCTTGTGGGAACCGCCCTTGGACTTGTTTTAATGCTAGCTGTGGTTTTTCTCTTGGTTCGGCCCATAATGGAAAACAAGACCAAGGCAGAGCGGGCGCAGGTCAATGCGCAATCCGATTTAGCCCTGATTCAAAAACATAAGGGCCTGCTATCCGGCAAGTCGACGGGTTCCGGTACCTTAAAAATGGACCGCAATAGTTTGTTCCAGACCGCACAGGCCAATAGCCTGGAAATGACCCGCCTGAACCCAGAGGCCGACGGGGCCATGAAAGTCTGGTTTGAGGAAAGCTCGTCTCAACAGGTTTACAAATTCATTGTTGATACCACATCCAAATACGCCGCCACCGTCAGCTCTGCGCAGTTTACGCGTAAAAAGGACGGCAAGGTGAGCGTCGTTCTGACATTCCGGCCGAGCTAGTGCGCAAACGCTGGATTTTTGCGGCCATTATCGTCATGGCCGGAGCGGTCATCTCGCAATTACCTTTATCTCTTGTGGGCCCAAAAATGGATATTGGCGGGAAAACCCCGCAATATGGGGGCACGATCTGGAAAGGGTATATGACGGGCACCGATGCAGGCGTTCTGGAGGTCGAAACATCACCCGGCCGATTGCTTAGTGGAAATAATCCAGTCCATGTCTGGGGCGGACCTAACGGGCTTACGATTCGGGCTGAGGCCGGACCGTCAGGGTTACGGGCGCTCCAGCTTGAGGGCACCATGAAAGCTCTGGCATTACGGGATCCGCGAGTTGGGGCGGTCAACGGTAATTTTAAACTGGACGTCCCGGATATGAAGATCATGCAGCGCTGCGACTATGCTACCGGCACAGCCTGGACGGATTTCTTATCACAAAACGCCGCCACGTTTCGCTGGCAAGGTCCGGCCCTAGAGGGACCGGTTAGTTGTGATGAGGAAGGGCGCATTATCGTGGATCTTTCGGGCAAAGACCAAGCTGCAGAAATAACAGCGAAAGTGATAATCGGACTGGAGGGTAGCTACCGGGCTGATATAACGGCCAAGGTGGCCGCGTCGTTTGAACGCTTCGCAGCGCCGTCCCTGACCGCCAGTGGCTTTCATAAAACCGGTGGCGTCTATAAGCTAACGGAGCAGGGCAAATGGCAATAAAATATGCAATCGGATTAACGGCGCTGCTGATATT
>CALDSY010000222.1 GCA_937924355.1 uncultured Caulobacterales bacterium | reverse complement strand
GCAAACAGAAAAATATAAAGTCCTTTGCGATAAAATCACTGAGGCGCTCAATTTCATGGAAGCCTGCGGGGTGACCCCGCAGAGTACGCCGCAAATGGCGCAGACGGAATACTATACCAGCCATGAAGGCTTATTGTTGGGATATGAAGAAGCCATGACCCGGATCGATAGTACGACCGGACGCTGGTACGATACATCGGCCCATCTTTTGTGGATTGGCAACCGGACGAGACAACTGGACCACGCCCATGTTGAATTTTTCCGGGGTGTCGAAAACCCGCTCGCCATGAAGATCAGCGACAATCTGGAAAGTGATGAGCTGTTGCGTCTGCTGGATGTTCTCAACCCAGAGAATGAGCCCGGTAAGATGACACTGATTTCGCGTTTTGGCCATGACAAAGTTGCCAAGGGCTTGCCGCGTCTGGCCCGTACCATCAAAAGCGCAGGTCGCCATGTGGTCTGGTCCTGCGATCCTATGCACGGAAATACGCTCAAAACCGATAGCGGCTACAAGACCCGGCCCTTTGATAACATTCTGGCAGAGGTCAAAAGTTTCATGCAAGTCTTACACGCTGAAGGCTGTTGGCCGGGCGGGGTGCATTTCGAAATGACCGGACAAAATGTAACGGAATGTCTGGGCGGTACAGCACGCGCCATTCGCGAAGAAGATCTATCGTCGCGCTATCACACCCATTGTGATCCGCGCCTCAACGCCGATCAGGCCTTGGAACTGGCCTTTCTGATTTCAGAAGAGCTCGGGAGCTACCGCAAGGAAGAGGCGGCGCGGCTCGCCGGGTAAATCTCGATTAGCCCATAAGAAAAGCCGCCAGTGGTTACCCTGACGGCTTCGCATTACGTGGGAGCGTAATTTAGAGGTCTTTTAAACCGACAGATGGTTTGAATTGAGCCGAAGTTTTGGCTCTGGCCATCATGGTTTTGCCAGTGGCTGGGTTGCGCATTTCGCGCGCTGGGCGGTGCTTGGCAACAAACTGGCCAAATCCGGCGATTGCAACATTATTGTCGTGCTTTAGCTGGCCGACAATCGTATCGCAAAATGCATTTAAAAAATCACCGGCTTGTGACTGGGAGGTTCCGCAGCTGCTGGCAATCGCTTCAACAAGTTCCTTCTTGTTCATAATATACCCCTTTTACGTGGTTTTGACCTGTCACTCATTGACCGTGGCCGTTAACCAATATCCTACCGCCAATAGTTAAACTTGGGTTAACACCCCCCGTAAAACAGGGGTTTTTGGCAGTTTGCCCGGAAAATTCAGGGTTTCGCTGTTAACTTTTCTGTGAAGATTCAATGAATGCCGTCGAAAGTCGCTCGAAATTGGCATGAAGTAGAATCACCGTTTTTGGCGCTTGAATTCATAGTTTGCAGCAGATAAGCGCCTGATATGAGTGAGCGGCTTCGCATAGGATTGATCGGGGCGGGCAAGTTTGGCGGTTATCACGCGAACAAGTTGTCCGCACATTCACAGGTCGAATTTACAGGCGTTTTTGATGTCAGCTTGAGCGCCTCAACAGCTTTATCCAAGTCCCACAATGTTGCGTGTTTTAAGGCGATCGGGCCCCTGTTTGAGGCGAGTGAGGCGCTTATTATCGCTTCACCGGCCAGCTATCATGGGGACTATGCTTTGAAGGCTTTGGAGGCGGGAAAGCATCTTCTGATCGAGAAACCATTGGCCGTTGATCTCAACGATGCCAGAGACATAGTTAGGCTGGCCGCACGCAAAAACTTGATGGTTCAAGTGGGCCATCAAGAGAGATTTGTCGGGCGAGCGATTGGTCTTGATACAATACCCGAAACGCCGGTTTTAATCAAAGCGCAAAGGCTAAATCCTTACTCGCCGCGGGGCACTGACACATCGGTCACCATGGATCTGATGACCCATGACATTGACCTTGTTTGTTGGCTGATGGGCGAAAAACCCAATTTTGTTCGGGCTCAAGGAAGACGGCTGCGGTCCGATAGTTTCGATCATATGGTTGCCGAGTTGCAGTTCGCAAACGGCGCGGCTTTTCTAGAGGCCAGCCGGGTCGCTGAAACAGGGCATAGAGAACTGGAAATCACTTATCCAAGCGGGACCGTTGTCATCGATCTGAACGCCAAGACATTGAGCCATGATACGCCTTTTCGATTAAATGCCCATTTTGGATCCAGCCCGCAGGCCCAAGATAGTCTCGGGGCCGGTATGGAAGAATTTGTTTCAGCGATACGGGGAAATAGAACGCCCTTTATTTCTGCTCGGGACGGGCTTATGGCTATTGAAATAGCTGCAAAATTGGACGGGGAAAATGAAGATATTTAGACGCCAGCGGTGTTTATGGACAGCAGATATTTATCGATCCGGCCAATAATATGGTGATCGTGAAAAATGCGGCTCATATTGATTTCAACCGGCCTTCGCCCCGGAACAAACATTATAAGCTCGAAGCCATAGACTTGTTCCGATCCATCTCCGCGCATTACGCGCTTGCCCCGTCAGAGTGAGGGCGATAAACCTCGAGACATGACTCATGTCTTAAAAATTGCATCAGCCCAGCTTAATCCGGTCATGGGTGACCTCAACGGGAATTTCAACAAGGCCGTTGCCGCCTATGAAAAGGCAAAAGCCGGCGGTGCCGATATTCTTGTGCTGCCGGAAATGTACATATTGGGATACCCGGCCGAAGACCTGGTTTTAAAGCCTGCGGCCGTGGCGGATTGTAAACGCAAGGCCGAAGATTTTGCACTTCTGACCAAAGATGGTCCCGCCGTCGTTTTTCCTCTACCATGGCGTGACGGAGACAAGCTCTATAACGCTGTGGTCTTTATTCAGGACGGCGCAATAACCGATATGCGGGCCAAGCATCATCTGCCAAATTACGGTGTGTTCGACGATTTCCGCGTTTTTGATAGCGGACCCTTGCCCGACCCAATAGACTATAAAGGCGTGAAAATCGGCTTGCCCATTTGTGAAGATCTCTG
Organism: uncultured Caulobacterales bacterium; assembly: GCA_937924355.1. Classification (GTDB taxonomy): domain Bacteria; phylum Pseudomonadota; class Alphaproteobacteria; order Caulobacterales; family Maricaulaceae; genus JACOMS01. Next base: position 5,429 of record CALDSY010000222.1, on the reverse strand, counting down.
GCAACCCGGCGTGGCGAGCTGTCTGGCCGACAAAGGGGCTGAGCTCCTGATTTCCGCAAATGCGTCGCCTTGGCGCCGTACGGCGCTTTCCGAGCGTGTCGAAGCGCTGGGCGAGAAGGTACACAATGAAGGCCTACCGCTTATCTATGTGAACCAGATAGGCGGACAGGATGAACTGGTTTTTGATGGGTCGAGTTTTTCCATGAATGCCGATGAGGCCATTGTTCAGTCCTTGCGCTCATTTATCGAAGATTTCGATATCGCCACTTGGGAGAAACAAGATGGCGTTTGGAGCTGTAAGCAGGCCGCAAGCTATAACCAGCTAACGGGCCACGAGGCCGATTGGCGCGCCATGTGTCTGGGGCTAGGGGATTACGTCAATAAGAATGGATTTAAACAGATTGTCCTGGGCATGTCCGGCGGCATCGATAGCGCCATGGCCGCGACCATCGCCGTAGACGCGCTGGGTCCCGACCGGGTTTGGTGCGTGATGATGCCTTCAAAATATACCTCCGATAATTCCCTGGATGATGCGAAGGATTGCTCCAACCGGATTGGCGCGCGCTATGATATCGTTTCGATCGCGCCGGCTGTTGAAGCGTTTGATGAAATGACCGCACCTTTCTTCAAGGATATGCCACCGAGTACCGCCGAAGAAAATATTCAATCCCGGGCGCGGGCGCTCATGCTGATGGCGCTCTCCAATAAATTTGGTCCCATGCTGGTCACAACCGGGAATAAATCGGAAATGGCCGTAGGATATGCGACTCTCTACGGGGATATGTGCGGGGGCTACAATCCACTCAAGGATGTTTATAAAACGGAAGTATTCGCGCTCGCCCGTTGGCGTAACCAGCACAATCCGGATGACCTCCTGGGGGCCAAAAATCCGATCCCTGAAAATATAATAGACAAACCTCCCACGGCCGAACTGCGCGAAAATCAAAAAGATAGCGACAGCTTGCCGGAATATGAAGTTCTGGATGATATTCTGTTTGGCCTGATTGAGCAGGAATTATCCGTTGAAGAAATCCTCGCGCGGGGGCATAAACCCGCCGATGTAAAGCGGATACAGCATTTGCTTTACATCGCTGAGTATAAACGGCGGCAGGCACCTCCGGGTGTGAAAATCGGATCGAAAAATTTTGGTCGCGACCGCCGCTACCCCATAACCAATAAATATCGGGACATGGTTCCCGGAGAAGATAGCTAATGTCCGTAATTGTCAGATTTGCCCCGTCCCCTACAGGTCGCCTTCACGTCGGAAATGTTCGCACAGCGCTGCTCAATCACTTGTTTGTGCGTGAAAAGGGCGGCGAATTTATCCTGCGGATTGATGATACGGATTTGGAACGCTCCACCCAAGAATTTGAAGACGGGATCCGGGAGGACCTTTCCTGGCTTGGACTGGATTGGGACAGTTCTTTCAGTCAATCTCACAAATTTGATGACTATGACGCGGCCGCGTCCAAGCTTCGCAAGGCTGGTCTTTTATACGCTTGCTACGAGACGTCCGAGGAGCTCGACAAGCAGCGTAAGCTACAACGGGTCGCAGGTAAGCCGCCTATCTATAACCGGGCGTCGCTAGAGCTCACGGACGAACAAAAAGATGAATACCGGCAAGAAGGCCGTCTACCCCATTGGCGGTTCAAACTGTCTGGCAATGTGGTTACTTGGACTGACCTGGTCCGCGGTGAGCAGTCTATCGATACCAGCTCTTTATCTGATCCGGTACTTATTCGGGGTGACGGGACGTATCTCTACACTTTACCCAGTGTTGTGGATGATATTGATGCGAAAATTACCCATGTTATCCGGGGTGAGGATCATGTCACCAATTCGGGCGCGCAGATTGAAATTTTTCGGGCCCTGTCAGATCACCTTCCAAATTTTGCCCATACACCGCTTTTAGTCGGCAAGGACGGCAAAGGCTTGTCTAAACGTCTGGGATCACTTTCCATCCAACAGCTTCGCCAGGACGGTCTGGAGCCATTGGCGATTTGTTCATTGCTCGGCAAAATCGGGACGTCTGACCCGGTCGAGATCCGCGATAATATGAAAACCCTAGCCTCGGAGTTTTCATTCGACAAAGTCAGTCGCGCCCCGGCGCGGTTTGATGAGGACGAACTCAATATGTTGAATGCCAAATTGCTGAACGAGATGCCTTATGACCGTGTGAAAGATGATCTTGAGGACTTGGGCGTTCAGGGCGGCGAAGATTTTTGGAACCTTATTCGGGCTAATATTGGAAAAATGGGGGATGCCGCCGGATGGAGCGTCATGGCATTCGCCCCCATGGCCGGTCAGATCGAACCTGAAGACACAGACTTTTGTAACCTGGCGGCCGATAGCCTACCGGATGACATAAATGAGGACAGCTGGAGCAGCTGGACCAACCACCTTAAGGAAACGACCGGCCGTAAAGGTAAGTCGCTCTTCATGCCGCTAAGGATGGCTCTGACCGGACGGGCGCGCGGGCCGGAGATGAATAAGATGCTGGTGGTTTTGGGAGCAGATCGCGCTCGCGCCCGCCTAAGAGGGCAATCTGGTTAATGGCAGAGGCCAAGTTCCGGACCTTCCTGACCCAGGCCTTGAAGTTCTGGGAACCCGCCCGCCTCATATATAATATATGGTTGATACTGATTTTATTCTTCTACCTGAATAGATCAGGAGCTTTCGCTCTACTGAAATCACCGGAGTTTCTGGCGAATTGCACCATATTCGCCGTGCTCGCCAATGTGCTCTATTCTTTGGCCTATATCCCGGATCTGGTCCTACGGTATAGTTTGTTGTCGCCGAAGGTCAAACGTATCGGTGTCTGGATTATCTTTGCGCTTGGATTGCTCGTGGCGACTATTATGACCCGATTTATCGCAGATGAGCTGATCAGGTCTTATGCTTGGTTAAAAGCGTAGCTACTCAAGTTCCCGCGGCAGGATCAAATCCGTGAACTGCCAGCTTTCAGGTGAGAGCCAATGCCCGTCATTCTTGCGCGTGAGCACGGTGCAAGCCCCCGTCGGGTAGTTATGAAACTGACCCGTAAATTGCTGGTGCAGGGCGCCCCAACCAGGGTTATGCCCTAATAACATTAAGGGTTGCTCGGGCTCACCCCGCTGCTCGCAAATCTCGAGCACATTTTGGGCGCTGGCATGATAAAAACCAGAAATATATTCCACCTGTTGTGCGCCCGGAATGGCCCGTATGAGCCGGAGCGCGGTCAGGCGGGTGCGCGTCGCATCCGATGACCAAATGATATCTGGTGCAAATCCTCGCGCCGTCAGGGCGGCGCCGACGGCGGTCGCAGCCCGCTCTCCTCGCGCGTTCAGGGGTCTTTCGTGATCGGAAAGGCTCTCGTCATCCCAGGATGATTTGGCATGTCGCATGAGTAAAAGTCGGTCGAGCATGTTTTCAATATGGTGAGATTGTCTTTTCGCGCAAGCGTAAATGACAATGAAAAACCCGGTTCGAAAAACGAACCGGGTCCTAAATCAGTATAAAGGAGAGAGACTGATTTATTATTCTTCTTCGCCTTTAGGGTCTTCGGTAGGCACTTTCGCGCGCTTAGGCGTTTCGTCTTCGGCTTCCTCATCATCGTCAAGGTTTTCCGGAACAAAGTTGTCGTCGAACATTTCGGCAGCGATAGCAGCCCGTTCTGCGGCATCGGCTTCGGCGCCGGCTTTCTCGTCAGCCATCTGTGACGCAATAACGTCCTCACCTTTAGCTTGACGCTCGGCTTCGTCCTCAGAGCGTGCAACATTGACTGTAACCGTCGCTGAGACTTCGGCGTGAAGTTTGATTTCAACGTCGTGCAAGCCCAGGGCTTTGATGGGGTTTTCCAGTTTCACCATGTTACGCTTGACGGCACCTTCCATAGCTTCAACGATATCTCGCGAAGATACAGATCCGTATAGCTGCCCGGTTTCACCGGCTTTACGAATGATGATGTAGCTGTTGCCGTCAATGGATTTTCCATCGTCAGCAGCTCTGTCCCGAGCCTCTGCATTGCGGGCTTCGAGAAACTCGCGTTCCGCCTCAAAGCGGGCCAGATTAGCTTTAGTAGCCCGCAAGGCTTTTTGCTGCGGTAGTAAGAAATTACGGGCATAGCCGGATTTAACCGTTACCACTTCGCCCATGGCGCCGAGTTTCTCGACGCGTTCTAAAAGAATGACTTCCATGATCGCCTCTCTATTTGCGCTCGTAAGGCAAGAGGGCCAGGAAACGGGCGCGTTTGATGGCGCGAGCTAGCTCTCTTTGCTTTTTGCGGGAAACGGCTGTGATACGTGATGGGACAATTTTGCCCTTTTCAGACATGTATCGCTGCAGCAGTTTTGGATCTTTGTAATCAATTGTCAGGCCATTATCGCCAGAAAACGGACAAACCTTACGGCGACGCGAAAATGGCGTGCGCGATGGCAGGTTTTCAATTTTGATATTTGTCTTTTTAGCCATGATTATGCTCCGCGCTCTCTGTCTCTACGCTTGCGCTCTTCACGCTTCTTCAAGATCGGAGACGGCTCTGTTGAGAAATCGTCGACCCGGATACTCATGTAACGCAGGATATCTTCATTGATACGGTGCTGACGCTCAATCTCGTGAATGACACTGGCTTCGGCGTTGATTTTAAGAAGATTATAGTGGGCTTTGCGGTTTTTATTCAGGCGATAAGCCAGGTTACGCAGACCCCAATATTCGGCACCCTCAATAGAGCCGCCCATATTCTGAACCTTCTTGTTGATATTTTCCATCATTTCCTCGACCTGTGTTGGGGAAATGTCCGGACGTGAAATGATCACGTGCTCGTAAAGAGACATAGTTCGTCCTTCGTTTATGGATGCGGCGTGGACGGGCAGTGGAAGGCTTACCTATCAACGATGGCTCCAGTTCGGTGTTTTGACCCCATGTCAAACGCGACCGGCTGGACCGCAGCCGTTAAAGCGCGCCGTTTACAGCACTGCCGATAAGAATCAAGTGTTTATTTGGGTTAGCCCAGCTTGCGAATGCCGAGCTTGTAGTCCGTCAGCATATCTTCGATATCATCGGTAATTTGACGGGTAGGGGCAATGCGCTCCGCTTGCGGGGCCTCTGATCCACGAGGCACCGTCGGTGCTGGTTGCGCCGCTTCATTGTGGGCAGAAGGCGAGATCGCGATATCATCAGTTTCGAAGGTTTGACGACTCTGTTCCCATTCCTGGCGCGGGGCTTCCTGTCTCTGAATTTCCTGTCTTTGAATATCTAGTCTCTGATTATCCTGTCTGGGCTCATGGAAAGGTGGCGGAGTAATGTCCGGAGTTTGTGCCGGTTCGCTGGACTGACGACGCTGTTCAGCGCGAGACAGGGCCGAAGAAATATCGCGATACTTCATATCCAGCTCATCCGCAGCTTTGCGCGACCGCAGCAGCTCTTCTTCCGTCCGGTATAATTGCGAATTG